>DASVDB010000012.1 GCA_036381315.1 Bacilli bacterium
TTCCCGGCTGCCCGATGCGCACGGCCATTCCGGTTTGCTGCCAAATTCCCCGGCCGTCTTTCTGCATAAGAACGCGGATATCGAATGCGCGGCCGTCGCGGGAAGACAATTGCAGGAAAGGCTGCTGCAAGTAGCGGCATCCCTTGATAAATTCCGCTAGCCAGGCAAATAGACGCTTATCCGAAGCAAAACGGGAGTGGAAGCCGCGATTGTTCCGATCTCGCCCCGTTACGGAAAAACCGCCTCCGCCTTCCGCGGCGATCCTGATAATCCCTCTGCCATGGCTGCCGTTTTGCGGTTTCAAAAGAACGCTTCCGTCACGAGCGAGCCAAGGCAGCAAGCTTTCGGCTCCGGTGAACGAGAGTGAAGGCGGAATATGCGGACGAAGCGCCGGCGTGGCGGACAACGCGCGCAACACGTTTAATTTCCCGCCCATCGGGCTGCCCATAAACAAAATGTTTAACTGCCGCAGCTTGGCGATTTGCCGCCGATATGCGGAAATTTGTTTTTTATGGCTGTAAAGGCAGCGGTCATAAACGATGTGCGGCAGGGGGAATGTTTCTTTGCGCCACTCTTTGGTTTCGGTGTTGTAGGTGTAGCCGGTTGCGGACCGCGTGCTCCAATGGATCGCCAATGGGGAGAATACGCAGACCGAAAGCCCTTTTTTTTGCGCAAAAACGGCCAGCCTGCGGTAAAATTCCGCCTCGCCAAACGGCGGAAAGCCTTCCCGCTCGCTTGCCAGGATGCCCATTCTCCTCCCGCACCGATCGTGATTCATCTGTTTTTCCCCCTGCGCCCGACTTGGCGTTACAGCTTTGTCAGAAACCGCGAATAGTGCACCAACAGCTTTACGGATGGGCGGATTTTGCTGTCGTTCAGCTGCGTGTTGTCGTTTTTGGACGGCTTCGAATTGACTTCCAGAAGCCATATTTTTCCACCCGGTTCGACGGCAAAATCAATTCCCAATTCGCCAAAATGGAACGGGATTTGCCGTTCCAAAGCTTTGGCCACTTCGATCGCGTTTTTGTGCAATCCGGCGTAAACCGTTTTTCTTAGTCCGGGCGCCAAATTTGATTTAACCAGCGCTTCGGGAACCTTGCACAACATTCCGCCGCGCGCAAGGTTGGACACGAAATGGCTGTTCGCGGCGATTCTTGCGACGATGGAGGTAATGGCCCATTTGCCGCGTTCGTTTTTTTGCACCAGCGCGCGAAAATCAATCGGGCGGCCGCTTGCCTCAATCATGTTGATGCCCTGTTGGATTTGGTAGCGGGTATTGTGCATTTTTCCGGAAATCGCGGAAAAAAGTTGGGTGAAACTCGCGTATTCTTTTTTGGTCGCGCCGTTAAGTCCCGTCGAATGGCAAACATAATGTTTGTCATCGCTGCGGGCGATGCGAATGATGCCTTTGCCCAAGCTGCCGCGGGCCGGTTTTAGAAAGACGACGCGGTATTTGGCGCACATATTTTTCAGCATGCGAAAATTTTTCAATTGATAGGACTCGGGCAACAAACCGGTAACCGCCGCTTCTTTTTTCAGCGCCTGAAACACGTCGGTTTTGTCCAAATATTTTTCATTAAACACATTGCCGTTCCAGCGGGATTTTACATCTTTAAAAAATTGTTGTACGCTTGGTTTGTTCTCCAGTCTGCGGGTGGTCAACCGGTTGTGGACGATATCGGGAACGGGAAATTTGCCTTTTCGCCAAAGGCCCGAGTAGCTCCATCCGTCTATTTTGTCGTTGCCCAAACGGATCGCGTCCGGCGTAAAAAAGTAAACGGATGCGCCCTGCATTTTACAAGCGTCGGTAAGCTCCCGGCAAAAGGCGGTCATCTTGCCGAACAAGCTGTCGGGGCGGTTTTCATAGACGCGGTTCACCAACACGCCGATCAGCGGCCCGATCTGCATCGATTGCCGGTTCGCCCGGTAGGCTGCGCGCACGACGGAGTTTGCGTTCAATCCGAAATGATCCGCCAACCATGGGGAGATTCTCATTTCGCTCGACGCGCGTACGGGGATCACGCGGATTGGCTGGCCGACAGCGCCGAAACGGAGGGTGATGTGCTGATGAGGAGGAATCTTCCATGCTTTCACAAACGTTTCGCTCAGCAGCACATCATTTTGGCCAATGAAATTACCCGGTCGATGGAAGCGGACATTTAATTTGTGACTTGTCATTGAAGAGCTCCTTCATTCAGCATTTTCCGCAAAAGGCTGTTGACTATTTCATCATATGAGGACAGAACTGTCTTGGTGATTGCGAACTTTACGGGGTGAAGCTTGTTGAACGATCTTGTGTTTATTGGCATAAGTGTCGCGGTGGCGGCGATCATCGGCGGCGTTACCAACCATCTGGCAATCAAAATGTTGTTTCATCCGCGCAAACCCGTCATCTTTATGAACAAGCGGCTTCCGTTCACGCCCGGTCTCATTCCGAAACGGAAACAGGAAATCGGCATGTCGCTGGGCCATGTCGTTGCCGAGTATTTGGTGACGCCGCAAGGTTTGGCGGCACTGCTTAAACGGGCGGAATTTCGGCAAAAAACGCAGGCTGACGCTTTGCGCCTGTTCAAAAAATGGTCCGGAGAACAAGCGGTTATCGCCCGGACATTAGCGGAGTGGATAGGCGAACAACGCTGGAGCGATTGGAAAGACTCCGCCGCTAGAGGACTGGAATCCGCGTTTCAGGGGCTCGTCCGCCATATTTGGGAAGAGCGCGGGCTTGCGCGCAAGCGCCTGCCCGATGTGGTGCAAGGCTGGCATGAAGGCAGGAAAGAAGCGTTGGCGGACCGGGCGACGGAATATGTCGCCGCAACGTTTGCCGCATTTTTGCAGTCTGCCGAGGCGGATCGGCTGCTGCGCAAGCTCGTGCCTAAGATGCTGGAGCGCACGGGCGGATTATTGGGATCGCTCGCGGGAATGTTTCTGGATGAAGAGAAACTGCTTACCAAAGTAAAAGCAGCCCTCTTGGAGATGCTTAAGGCGCAAACGTTTCAAACAAGCTTGCGCCATGCAGTGATGCGGGAGATGGAGAAGCTTGAGCAATTGGAAATTTCCGCCCTGCTGGAAAAAGTCGCGGGCATTGACTCCGTTTACTTGCTTTTGCAACGCTTGGCCGGAAAAGAAAGTTGGCGGCTGCGGATTGAAGAATGGACCGGCTGCACGTTTGCCGAAGCGCTTGCGCCTGCGCAAAATGTTGCGGAACGCCTGATTCCTCACCTGGTTGACATCGCGTTAACCATGCTGGCAGCCAACGCGGAGCGCCTGATGCGGGCGATCCAGCTGCCGCAACTGGTCGAAAAGGAGGTAAGCCGGTTCCCCGTCGAACGGCTGGAAGATTTGATCCTCAGCGTATCGGGGAAAGAATTCCGCGCCATTACCTGGCTTGGCGCGCTTTTGGGCGGCATCATCGGACTTTTGCAGTCGCTCTTGTTTCTTTTTTATCATGTCTCGATTCCCTGACGATTTTCCGCGCGCGATGCGACGGCACATAAGGCTTGCCTTTCGAGCATATATATGGAACGTGCAGTTCATTCGGCAGGAAGCGGAGGTCAAAGCATGCGGGGTATCAGGAATCTGATCAGTCTCGGACTGGCCTTGGGGATGCTGTTATACGCCGCGCCCAGGCTGCAAATCGGCGGCGATTTGCGTTTGCCGGCGGTGTTCGGGATCGTCTGGATTTGTATGGCTTTGTTGGTCATTGCCGCGCATTTGCATGAATTTCTCGGCGTGGATGAGGAAAACCGGCGGGCATACAGGCGGCGGCAAAATTACCGCAGCTTTCGCCTGCAGCAAAAGGTTCGGGAACAGACCGAAACGGCGCAATCGGCAAAATGAACGCATCGCCTGATCCGGTACGGAACACGGGCGATAGGCATATACTGTTCAAACAACGCAAAAGGATGTAGGAATATGCCTTCGGTCATTGGCGCATTTAAAGTGGTGGCAAACGGCAACGGCGGGCTGATCCAGACAGGCGATTTGTTGATTGCGGCGCCTTCGGTGGCTATGAAGACGTATACCGGCGCGGGTTCGTTTCATACCGGCGATGTGCCGATTACGACTGTTGCGATCAATTTCACGTTAACGAACGATCCCGATGTGGCGGATGACAACGTTCAGAAAGCGGCTACGGGCACGTAAATCAGAAAGGAAGTGGCGAATTGCCGGCATTTTTGGGAAGCGTCAAAATTGTCGTCGTCAACGCGGGGGGAATCGTCCGGACGGGGAACGCCGTCACGCTTGCGCCGGCATCCGCGGACAAGACGTTTGCCGGCGCGGGTTCGATGGTACAAGGCGATTTTCCTGTATCGCGCACCTTTTTCAATGCTACAATTACAGACGACAATGATGTTGCCGACGAGGACGTCGCAAAGGTATAATAGTGTTTGTGTAAAACAGATTAATACAGTTTGACGCGAAAGGGTGCAACGGGTGGGTTCCTTCACGAACGAAACAATGACGAAGCACGAGCAATTATTGCAATATATCGAAGGATTAAAAGTCAGCACAAAAATCTCCGTTCGCAAAATGGCCAAAGACATGGATGTCAGCGAAGGAACGGCATACAGGGCGATCAAGGAAGCGGAAAGCTTAGGGCTTGTGGCGACAAAGGAACGCATCGGCACCGTCCGGATTGAAAAGGCAAAGCGCATGAACATCTATCAGCTGACGTTTGCCGATGTGGTTCATATTGTTGACGGCACGGTGCTGGGCGGTTTTGACGGGCTGGATAAAAATTTGAACAAATTCGTGATCGGCGCGATGGAACAGGACGCGATGAAGTCATACATCGAGGCGGACAGCCTGCTTATTGTCGGCAACCGCAATGAAGCCCATACCGCTGCGCTGCAGTTGGGCGCCGGCGTGCTGATTACCGGCGGGTTTGGCACGACGCAGGAAGTGATTGAACTGGCGGACAAAAAGGCGCTGCCGGTCATTACTTGCGGTTACGATACGTTCACGGTCGCCTCGATGATCAACCGGGCCATCTATGACAGCCTGATCAAAAAGAAGATTTTGCTGGTTGAAGATATTTTGACATCCCGCGCAATGGTCGCCACTTTGAAAGTGAACCATACGATCAACGATTGGCGGGCGTTGGTGGAATCGACCGGCCACAGCCGTTTTCCCGTTATCGATGAGTGGAACCGGGTCATCGGCATGCTGACGGCGAAAGATGTCGTGGGAGCGGACGGGCATCAGACAATCGAGCGGTTTATGACCCGCAATCCGTTAACCGTTAACGCCAAAACGTCCGTCACCGCCGCGGCGCATATGATGGTCTGGGAAGGCATCGAACTCATTCCGGTGGTTGACGCCAACCGCAAATTAATCGGCGTAATCAGCCGGCGGGATGTATTGAAAGCGATCCAGTATATCCAGCGTGAGCCGCAGCTTGGCGAAACGATCGAAGATTCGATCGTAAGCGGATTTGCGGAAGTGAAAAACGGGAAAAACGACTTGCTGTTGCGCGGGTCCATTTCGCCGCAAATGGTCAATCATCTGGGGACCGCGTCGGAAGGAATCCTGACGACGCTCATGGCGAAAGCGGCTCTTGCCGCCATTAAAGAGCACAAAAAGGGCGACCTGGTCATGGAAAATATCACAATCTATTTTGTCCGCCCCGTGCAAATCGACAGTGTGATCGAAATCCACCCCCGCATGATTGAGGTAAGCCGCAAGTTCGGCAAAGCGGAAATAACCGTTGAATGCGACGGCCATGTGATCGCCAAGGCCATGCTGACGGCGCAAATCATTGAGCATTGAACCGCCCCGTTTTTAGCGAAGCCGTTTGCTGAAAAACATATGGTTGCGGATTCCGGAAAATAAATTGAACAGTCCAAGCAGGAAAAAGACGACTCCTACGCCAAGCCGCACGTATGAAAGCGCGAAAGCGAACAACTGGATGAAGGCGAGCAAAACAAGCAACGCGCCCAGGCATATATTCATTTTGGCATTGTAGACGCCACGCAATGCGGTGTCGTTTTGCCGCCGATATTTAAAGCTGAAATAGACGGACAGTCCGAGCAAAAGCAAAAGGACGGCGTAAATAACGTACATGGCAAATTCCATAAAGCGCGCATCTCCTGTTGATTCAAAATAGGCGGTAGCCCATCTATAACAGTAACCGATGGCGCTTCCCAAAGCAACAGTTCAATTTTCCCGCACTTCTTGCACCGCGATATAAAACCGAAGTTCCGTCTGGATCAGGAATGCCATCTTTATATCGACCGCATAGTCTTTTTCCAAAATATTCGCGTAAATTTTGTTGTGGAACGTGTGGCGCGCAATCCGGATCCGCCCGGGAAGCTGGCTTATCGGCTGTCCTTTGAAAATGCTCAGATCCTGTTTGACCCTGTTTTTCACCTCCACTTTGGAAATGTCGTCCAGGCGGTTATCCTCCTCTTCTTCCACGATAATCTCCACGCTTTTCACCACCGATCCGCTTCTTTTATATTGTTGCAGGTCGGCAAGTTTGCCTTGCAAATCCGTATTTTCCGCAAGCAGCGTTTTGTTTTGCAGCACGATCGTGTTGAACTGGTGTTGGTACAGGGCCATAAACAGCGCCCCGCCGATGATGATTCCGGCGATAAACAAACCGGCCTGCTGCAGCCTGTTTGCCCTGTTTTGCAACGGTTTATTCAATGCTGGAGGCCTCCGTTGCAGATCCACTCGATGAGTTTTGTGCCAAGATGGGCGCCGGTAAATGCGATGATAACATGCAAGATTTGTTTGATCGCAGGAGATATGTTGCCGTCAAGGAAGTTGCTTTCGATGGCCCTGAACGGGTCGATCGTGCCCCCGATTGCGGCGACGACGGCCCAAATCTTGATTTTTTCCGCCGTCGTCTGCATGTACATGGACGGCGGCTGCACAGTCAGTACAGCGGCGATGCCGGCCATGAAAGCAGATCCCAGCACGACGCCAAAAGCGACACAAAAGTCGGCTGTCATTTTTGCGGCGAAGTTACCCATATGCGTTCCGCCTTTCTTCAATATTTTGCGGGCGTTTATGCGGGTTGTCCCTGTTTTCATATGTATGGGAAAGCCGCTGCGAATTATGATAAAATTAATAATAGAAATATAACGATTCGTTCAGGAAAAGGGGAACAATGCGATGCGGCGCTTTGTGCACCTGCATGTCCATAGCGAATACAGCTTGCTGGATGGCGCGGCGCGCTTGCGGGAGCTTGTTGCCACAGCCGCGGAACTGGGCATGGACGCGCTCGCTTTAACCGATCACGGCGTGATGTATGGCGTCATCCCGTTTTACAAAGCGTGCCGGGAACACGGCATCAAGCCGATCATCGGCTGCGAAATGTACATGGCGACGGGATCGCTTAAAGAAAAGGCATCCCGCGCGGAGCAGCCGACCACCCATTTGACGCTTTTGGCGAAAAATGAACAGGGATATCGAAATTTGTTGAAACTGGTTTCCATCGCCCATCTTGAAGGGTTTTACTATAAACCCCGCATCGACTTTGCGCATCTTTCCGCCCACGCGGAAGGATTGATTTGCTTGAGCGGCTGTATGAGCAGCCGGATTTCGCGGGATTTGCTGGCGGGGAAAAAGCGGGAGGCGCGGGCAACCGCCTTGCGCTACCGGGAATTGTTCGGCGACGATTATTATTTGGAAATTCAGGATCACGGCTTGCTGGAACAGAAAAAATTGGCGCAGGATCTCATTGCGTTAAGCCGGGAAACCGGCATTCCGCTGGTGGCGACCAACGACGCGCATTACTTGCGGCAAGAAGATGCGCAAGTGCAGGACGTATTGTTGTGCATCGGCACCGGCAAAACGGTCGAAGATGAAAACAGGCTGAAAATGTCGACCGACCAAATGTTTTTAAAAAGCGCCGCGCAAATGGAACGGCTTTTCGCGCATATTCCGGAGGCGCTCAACAATACTTGGCGGATCGCCGACAAGTGCAGCCTCGAACTTGAATTCGGCAAAAGCGTCCTGCCGGCCTTCAAGCCGATTCCGGACGCGCTTACCGCGTCGCAGTATTTGCGAAAGCTTTGCCTTGCCGGGCTGAAAGAACGGTATATGCGCACCGCAAGGTGGACGGATCCGGCGCAAAAAGCGGAATTAATTAACCGGTTGGAATATGAGCTGCAGATTATCGACAGCATGGGATATTCCGACTATTTTTTGATCGTGTGGGATTTTGTGCGGTTTGCCTACGAACGGAACATAGCCGTCGGTCCGGGCAGGGGTTCGTCGGCCGGAAGCCTTGTCGCCTATGTGTTGAAAATCACCAATGTGGACCCGATCCGGTACCGCTTGCTGTTCGAACGTTTTTTAAATCCGGAGCGCGTCAGCATGCCGGATATCGACATCGATTTTAGCGACGAACGGCGCGATGAAGTGATCGATTATGTGGTGGAAAAATACGGGAAGGAGCATGTCGCGCAAATCATCACGTTCGGAACAATGGCGGCGCGCGCGGCCGTGCGCGATGTCGGGCGTGTGCTGAACATGCCATACAATGAAGTGGACAAGGCCGCCAAAATGATTCCGAACCAGCTCGGCATGACGATTGCCGACGCCCTGCGCGCAAACCCGGATTTGCAAGAGCTGTGCAGGACAAACGGCCAAGCCGCCGAGTTGATCGACATGGCGCAAAAAGTCGAGGGGATGCCGCGCCATGCTTCCACCCATGCCGCCGGCGTGGTCATATCGCGAGAGCCGCTCAACCATTACGTTCCGTTGCAGCAAGGCTCGGAAAAGACGGCATTGACGCAATACCCAATGGAGCATTTGGAGCAAATCGGCCTCCTGAAAATGGACTTTCTCGGGCTGCGAACGTTGTCCATCATCGAACGGTGCCTGCGATGGATTCGCGATGCGGCGGGCGAATGCCCGGATCTTTCGGCGCTTCCCGACGATGACGCGGCGACTTACGAACTGCTCGGAAAGGGCGACACAACCGGCATTTTTCAATTGGAGTCGGCGGGCATGCGGCGCGTGTTGAAGGATTTGCGGCCTTCGTCCTTCGAAGACATTATTTCCGTGTTGGCGTTGTATCGCCCGGGACCAATGGAATTTATCCCCAAGTTCATACAAGCCAAGCATGGGGAAATTGCCGTTCATTACCCGCATCCGACGCTTGAACCGATCTTGTCCGACACGTACGGGATCATTGTCTACCAGGAGCAAATCATGCAAATCGCTTCGCAAATGGCCGGTTTTCGCCTTGGCGAAGCGGATTTGCTGCGTCGGGCCGTATCGAAGAAAAAACGGGACGTGCTGGATAAGGAGCGGGAGCATTTCGTGTCCGGCTGCGTTCGGCAGGGACATGCCGCCGATATCGCCGAGCGGGTGTACGATATGATCGTGCGGTTTGCGGATTACGGTTTTCCCCGGGCCCACGCCACCGCTTACGGGGTGCTCGCGTATCAGACGGCCTATTTGAAGGCGCATTTTCCGGTGCAATTTATGGCCTCCATGCTGACGGCCGTGATGGGCAATCAGCGCAAAATCGCCGAGTATATCGATGAATGCAGGCGGATGGGCATTCCCGTATTGCCGCCCGATGTGAACGAAAGCGGCAACGTGTTCACCCCGCTTCCCCCATCGGAAAAAGCGCCGCGGGGGGCGATCCGGTTTGGCTTGGCGGCAATTAAAAATGTCGGCTTGCACGCGATTGAGTCGATCATGGAAAAGCGCGCCGAACAGCCCTTTATCGATCTTGCCGATTTGTGCCGGCGCGTCGACCTGAAAGCCTGCAACAAGCGCGTATTGGAATCGCTTGTGCAATGCGGCGCGCTCGATTCGCTGCCGGGCCATCGCGCCCAGCTGTTTATGATGCTGGATGAGTGCGTGGAAAGCGCGCAAACTTGGAAAAAAGAAAAAGAAGATTTCCAGATTCAGTTGTTTGGATTGGAAGAAGAAGTGAATTGGGAAATCGCCTATCCCGATGTTCGCGAATATACGAACGAAGAGAAGCTGGAATTGGAACATGAATTGCTGGGCCTGTATTTAAGCGGCCACCCGCTCGACGAATACCGGGAGTTGTTGGACAGACTGGCCGTCGAACCGCTGCATTTGTTGGCGGAAACGCCGGATGGAAAACAAGTTATTGTGGCCGGCATGGTGGCGCAAGTAAAACAAATCGTCAGCAAAAAAGGACTGCCGATGGCGTTTGTGGAATTCGAAGACAACATTATGAAAACGGAAGTTGTCGTTTTTCCGGAAACGTGGAAAAGGTGCGGCGACAAATTTCGCAAAGGCGCGTTATTGCTGATTCTGGCGAAATTGCAGCAACAGGACGAAGATTTCAAACTGCTGGCGGAAAACGCCTATGCATTGGATGATCCCCATCTTGGGAAATATGTTGAAATGATCAGAAAGCGGAATGCCCGGCCGAACGAACGGCGCCGACGCTCGATGGAAAAGCCGGCTCCCCCAACTTCGCAAGCGGCGGCAAGCAAAGCCGGCAATGCCCAGCAACGCGTCTTTGTAAAAATTTCGCGAAATTGCGAACAACCGGGCAGGCTCGTCCGCCTGCGGCAGTTGTTGCGGGAATACAGCGGCCGGACGGAAGTCGTGCTATACTATGAACGTGACAAGCGGCTATTGGCGCTAAACCGCAATTATCATGTGCAGCCGTCGGACGAATTGTTCCGCGGCATTGAACAGATTATGGGCAGGAATACGGTAGCCTTGAAGTGAAACTCGCGTGGCGCCCGCGCAACGATGCGCAATCCCCGAGGCTGCGGCGTTTGTTGCGGGAAAAAGTAAAGATATGCTATCATAAATCCATTGCGTGGGTTTGCAGGTAATGCCGGGAGGTTATTTACCATGTGGAAAGTTATCTATATTGCTCCTACCGCAAAAATCGCCGATCGCATCAAACAGAAACTGTCGGACGAAGGTTTTCTTGTGCAAATCAGGGCGATCAATTTGTCCAAACAGCAGTATGAAATATTGGTACCGGAAGGCGAGCTTGAAGAAGTGCAGGAAGTTCTCAATACGATTTTGCATGGGTGAAGCCATCCGGTGGCATGCATGAGCAACTTTCGCAGCCAGCCTTTGTTGAGCGCGCGTTGGCGGTTGATACGGCGACAAGTTGCCCGCCATAAGGATGACAACTGGATCTGCGAGGTGCCGAAGTGCTAAAAGATTTTTTTTATAAAAAAAGAAAATATGCAACGATAACCACCGGCCCGTCGAAACGCGACATTCCGGAAGGCCTGATGAATAAATGCGCGAAATGCGGCAGCATCCAATTCAGTAAAGAACTCGAAAAAAATTTGAAAGTTTGTTCGTCTTGCGGCAATCATTTTCGCTTGAACGCGATGGAACGCGTCCGTTATACGATGGACGACGGAAGAATATTTGAATATGACAGCGACATGATTTCCGAAGATCCGCTGCAATTTCCCGGTTACCCGGAAAAATTGGAAAGAAGCGCGAACGCGTCCGGCCTGACAGACGGAGTTGTAACCGGAGAAGGAACGATCGGAGGCTTTCCTGTAGTTGTCTGTGTCATGAGCTTTGATTTTTTTCAGGGCAGCATGGGCTCGGTCGTCGGCGAAAAAATCACGCGGGCGATTGAAAGAGCCGGGCAAAAGCGCTATCCGCTCATCATATTTTCGACATCGGGCGGAGCGCGTATGCAAGAAAGTATCCTAAGCTTGATGCAAATGGCCAAAACGAGCGCCGCCCTGGCAAAATTCAACGAGGCGGGCGGCCTGTACATCTCGGTGATCACCGATCCGACGCTGGGCGGCGTTTCGGCGAGCTTCGCCATGCTCGGCGACATTATTATTGCCGAACCGGGATCCGTGTTGGGCTTTGCCGGGCGAATCGTCATCGAGCAGACGATGCGGCAAAAGCTCCCGGAAAATTTTCAAACCGCGGAATTCAACTTGCAAAACGGCCAGCTGGATCTTATCGTACATAGAAAAGACATGCGCAATACGTTGATCAAATTGCTGGATCTGCATCTTATGCGGGAGGATATGTCCAATGTCAGGTGAACTTCCGTTTGAACAGCCGCTTTCCGAATTGAAGCAAAAAATTGCCGATTTAAAGCGTTTTGGAGCGGAAAAAGAAATTGATTTCTCTGAAGAAATTGCTCGTCTGGAAGAGCGTTACCGCAAATTGGAACAGGAGTTGTACAGCGGGTTGACCGCTTCGCAAATCATGCAGATCGCCAGGCATCCGGCGCGTCCGAAGACGCTGGATTACGTCCAGGCGATTTTTGCGGACTTCATCGAACTGCACGGGGACCGCAGCTTTGGCGACGATTTGGCAATTGTCGGCGGCATCGCGAAATTGAACGGCGTCCCGGTGACGGTGGTCGGCCATCAGAAGGGAAAGGACACGAAGGACAACCTTTCGCGTCATTTTGGCATGCCGCACCCGGAAGGATTTCGCAAGGCGATGCGCCTGATGAAGCAGGCGGAAAAATTTCGTCGCCCGATCATCACGTTTATCGACACGCCGGGCGCATATTCCGGCGACACCGCGGAACAGCGCGGCGTTGCCGAGGCTGTCGCGCGCAATTTAATGGGCATGGCAACGCTCGCCGTTCCGATCATCTGCGTTGTCATCGGCGAAGGCGGCAGCGGCGGCGCTTTGGCTTTAGGCGTCGGCAATCGCGTGCTGATGCTGGAAAATGCCATCTATTCCGTCATTTCTCCCAACAGCGCCGCGGCCATTTTATGGAAAGACGCGACAAAAGCAGACAAGGCTGCCGATGCGATGAAAATCACTTCAAAAGATATGCTGGAACTGGGCATCGTTGAAGAGGTGATCCCCGAGCCGCGCGGCGGAGCGCACCGGGATTTCCCGGCACAGGCCAAATGGCTGCGCGAGGCGATATGCCGCCATTTGCAGGAGTTAATGAAAAAAAGCGGAGCGGAACTGGTTGAAGATCGGATGAAGCGGTTTAGAAAGATCGGCAGGTTCACATATTTTACGAGAACGGTCGAAAACGAGTGATTTCTACTTTGGCGGGAGGAAAAAAAAGCATGCGCAGGACAAAAATTGTTTGTACTATCGGGCCTTCCAGCGAACAGTTGGACATGCTGAAAAAGCTGATTGAAGCGGGAATGAACGTTGCCAGGCTTAATTTTTCGCATGGCGATTTTGCCGAACACGGCAATCGCATTCGTAATATTAAACAGGCATGCCGCGAATTGAATAAAAGCGTGGCCATTTTATTGGATACGAAAGGTCCGGAAATCCGCATCGGCAAATTGCGGGAAGAGCCGATCGATCTGGTGCAAGGCGAACATTTAACATTAACGACGGAAGAAATACTGGGTGACGCCCGCCGTATTTCCGTTACATACCGGAATTTGCCAAACGATGTTGCAGTCGGTTCGACGATTTTGATCGACGACGGATTGATCGGATTGCAGGTGGTTTCGATCCAGAATACGGAAATCGTCTGCCGCATAGTGAACGGGGGACAAATCAAAAGCAAAAAAGGCGTCAATGTTCCCGGAGTGAAAATTTCGCTCCCCGGCATTACCGACAAAGACAAAAATGACATTTTGTTTGGCATCGAGCAGGGCGTCGACTTTATCGCCGCATCGTTTGTGCGCAAAGCAAGCGACGTGCTGGAGATCCGCGAATTGTTGGAGAAACATAATGCCAGACACATTCAGATCATATCCAAAATCGAAAACCGCGAAGGCGTCGACAATCTTGACGAAATCCTGGAGGTGTCCGACGGTCTGATGGTTGCGCGCGGCGACCTTGGCGTGGAAATACCCGCCGAAGAAGTCCCGCTGGTGCAAAAACGAATGATCGAGAAATGCAATTTGGTCGGCAAGCCGGTTATCACCGCTACGCAAATGCTGGATTCCATGCAGCGCAATCCGCGGCCGACGCGCGCGGAAGCGAGCGATGTCGCCAACGCGATATTCGACGGCACGGATGCAATCATGCTCTCCGGCGAAACGGCGGCGGGCAAATACCCGCTGGAATCGGTGCAAACGATGGCGCGAATCGCCGAACGGACGGAAGCTGCGCTCGAGTATCGGGAAATTTTGCAGCGGCAAAGCTTGGCGCAGCAAACAACCGTTACGGAAGCCATCAGCCAGGCGGTCGCCAATTCCGCTCTGGATTTGGATGCGAAAGCGATCATTACCGCGACGGAAAGCGGCTATACGGCAAGGATGGTTTCCAAATATCGGCCCAAGGCGCCGATCATCGCCGTCACTCCGCTGGAGCATGTGATTCGCAGATTGTCGCTTGTTTGGGGCGTCGTGCCGGTCCAAGGCGTGGAAGCAAAGACGACCGATGAAATGTTTGCCATGGCGGTAGACCGCTCAATTAAAACGGGAATCGTGCATTTGGGCGATCTTGTGGTCATTACGGCGGGCGTTCCGATCGGCCGCTCGGGTACGACCAATTTAATCAAGGTGCATCATGTCGGGGAAATGATCGCCAAAGGGCAAGGGATCGGCACCCAGCAAGTAACGGGAAAAGTGGTGATTGCCCGCACTCCCGAGGAAGCGAAATCAAAAGCGACGAGCGGCTGCGTGCTCGTTGTGCCAAGCACCGATAAAGATTACTTGCCGGCGCTTGAAAAAGCCGGCGCGATCGTGACGGAAAGCGGCGGCATCACGTCGCATGCGGCGGTCGTCGGATTGAACCTCGGCATTCCCGTCATCGTCGGCGTCGCAGGCGCCCTTGACACGTTGCAGCAATATGGCGAAGTGACCGTTTACGCCGAACTGGGGGCTATTTTCCCGGGGAAAGCGTAATATTTAAATGAATATGGATAGCGGCGAACGAGCCGTCCGGGCGACCGGACGGTTTTTTCATATTCGCTTGTTCCAAAAACTTTTAAACAAACTTGCCGGCTGTGTGACTTTTTGCATTTCACGATTTTACAGCGCTGGTTAAAATTGAAGTGCGCGAGCTGCGCGCTATTAAGGTGAGTAGATGCGAGGTGAGGAAGGGTGCGAAGCAGATTGCAACTGATGACGATGGTCAAAGCGGTCTGCCTGATTGTGTTCGGTCTCGGCGTGATTGCCGCCAATGAAACTACAAGTTTTGCGGAAGGCGATAACACCGGGGAAGCATTGTTCAAAGCGAATTGTATTGGTTGTCACAGTATCGGCGAGGGAAAGCGGATCGGCCCCGACTTGATTGACGTAGCGAAGATACGGGATCCGGAATGGCTCAGGAAGATGATTTTGAACCCGCAAGCATTGATCGACTCCGGGGATCCCGAAGCGCAAAAGCTTGTGAAAGAATATGGGATGGTTATGCCTTCTCCCAATTTAAAGGATGATGAAATCGCCTCCATCATCGCGTACCTTCAAATGGTAGCCGCGCAAGGTCCGGGCGGTTCCCCGGGAGCGGGCGGGGCGCAAGGGGGAGGCGCGGCGCCGGAACAACCCGAATTGACGACTTTGACTTTTGCGCTATATGGTTTTCTCGGCGCGTTGTGCTTGTTTGTCGTTGCCGGCGGCCTCTGGCGCAGAAGGTTAAAAGGGGTTCGCCGATCACTTCATTAACGCATGCCCGTAAACAAGGCAAGCTGCCAATTTCATAATGTGATGTGCCAATTGTTGCTCTCGTTTAGCAAAGTTGCTCAGTCAGAAAGATGAACTCTCATTCGCAGTCGCGCCGGAGGCTTGCAAGCCTCCCTTGCAGCGTGATACATTGGAGTTCTTTTTATTTTGCCTAAACATGAAACAAGTGGGAGGAATATCCGGATGGCCTGGATTAAAGACTTGATTTCCCCTGATTCGCGAAAATGGGAAGAGTTTTACCGGAACCGCTGGCAGCACGATAAAATTGTCCGCAGCACGCATGGCGTGAACTGCACGGGAAGCTGCTCGTGGAATATTCACGTGAAGGAAGGCATCGTCACCTGGGAAATGCAGGCGACCGATTATCCCAAGCTGGATAAAGGCCTGCCATCTTATGAGCCGCGGGGCTGCCAGCGCGGGATCTCCTTTTCCTGGTACTTGTA
>DASVDB010000013.1 GCA_036381315.1 Bacilli bacterium
CTTGCAAAATCGGATTTTCCGGATCGACTTTCTTGACCTTAAACAGAAGGTGAAACAATTTTTCCCATTGCATAAACAGGAAAATGAACATGCGGCTCCCGACGCCGTTTTCCTCTGTTTTCGCCTGCGAGTTACGGAACATTTCGTCAATCGTTACAAACGAATAGCCTTTTCCTTTTACTTCCTGCAAATATTCATCCAGCGCTTGCAGCATTTGCTCCGGCGCATGCCTGTACGCTCCGAACGTTTCGCCGCTGTCATGCAGCACAATGACTTCGCCGCCCTTCAGCCGCTTGATCAGTTTGCGCTTTAATTTGGCTTTGTCGTTGTTTTTGCGCCAATCGCCCACGATCCTTGACCAGAGGATCAGGCGGAACTTGCGCAGCGTCATAAAATCAAAGACGTTGATGATTCCCCACGGCGGACGATAATAAATGGGCGCATTCCCGGTAATCCGCCGCACAACTTCGGCAGTTTGCTCAATTTGCCTGCGCACTTGCTGCGGCAAAAGCAGCCAATTCGTATGATGAACATAATTATGAATCCCGATCGTATGACCTTCCTTATGCATCCGCAAAATCAATTCCGGATGCGTTTCCGCATTTTTTCCGACTACAAAAAACGTCGCTTTGACATTATGCTTCTGCAACATGTCCAGCAGGCGCCCCGTATAGACTTCGTCAGGCCCGTCGTCAAAAGTCAGCGCAAGATCGTTTTGCCTGCTCCCCCGCTTGAATGCGCGATAGCCAAACATGCGGATCATGATTCCAGGGATAAGCGCATAGACGGCCAAGATCGATATCGCTATCCAGAGCAATGTTTTGGTCATCTTACGTTCCCCACCTTTGCCCAGCTCATTAAACAGAGAATGTGTCGAATATTGTCATGGTGCCCTCTTCTACTGATTATAACACCTTTTGCGAAGCGTGGAAGCGTGAAAATCCTCATTTTTCGATTTTTCCCATTCTCCTCATGTCTATTATTTATTTCGTTAAATGATTACGTTTTCCTGCAAAACGGGCAAGCTTGGGCGTCCGCGAATGTTTGCGCATTTGCTTTGCGCCGCCGGCTATTTTATATCATAATAGAAAGTGGATTTGCAGCATATCGGAGCGTGGATGCCGTGAAACAACAGATTTTTGCCGCAATAGATGCGAATAGCCAAACATGGATCGACGTTGCCCGGACAATCGGCCTGAACCCGGAATTGGGCAAACGTCAAAGTTGTCGATGCTCCCTATCAACTGCATACCGTCGAGTTCCGCGACGCGGCATTGCGGGATCGGGCATTTGCCGGCATGCTGCTTGGCGGAAAAGCTCTCGCGGCAACCGCATTTGACGTTTTGCGCGATGCTTCGCTGCTTGCGGAAATCAAACAGGAGTTTGCGCGAAAAGCGGAAATAAACGACGAGGAGGCATACCCATGTTGACGCTGGAGGAAAAAAAATATTTGCTGCAATTGCTGAAGAAAAAAAGGCGGTGGGCGATTTGGGGCAAAACCCCCGCGATCCATCGCAAATTAATCGAAAAATTGGAGCAGATGATCCGCAACGAAACCGTCAATTTACAATAGAAAAGGTGAGAGATGCACCATGGCCAACTTGCTTGAACAATTGGAAGCCGCCAAAACATACGAAGATTTGAAACAATGGCGAATATCCATACGCAAAGGCGGATATACGGCATTCAGCACATTTTTGCAATTGCTGCAGGAAAAAATGAAACAATACGGCGACGATGAAGCGAAAACCATCCTGCGGACCATCCGCAAAGGCAAACGAACGCTGCCGCGCCCCCGCCGCATTAGCCCGGCCTGGGACGGCCTTTGGGAGCGTTTGCTCGCAACCGCGCAGCAAAAAGCGGAAATTTTGCAAACCGTGCCCGTCGACAAACGGGAAGGCGAATGGCAAATTCTCATTAATAACCCGTACGTCATGGATAAATTAACGTGCCACCCCGGTTTGAACTTTTATGAAGCGGCGTATTTTTACGGATTATTTCGCCAGGATTTGAAGAAAAACGAATTTATGCGGCTGCAGCAGGTGCAAAATTGGTCGTCAACATTTGGAGATTGAGCCACTTCACGGCCCACGATTTGCCCCTTAAGCGCCCGGACATGGAAAAAGAAGCCGAAAACGGCTTCTTTTTCAACGCGCAGGTTTGACAACCCCGCAAGCTATCCGCTTCCCCGCGTCGCCTGCCGGGTCCGTAAAATAATCGTCCGGCTTTTCATGGAGCATCAATGCGGTGCCGCCCGCTTGCAAAAGCGAATTGATCTTGTCTTTTGCCAGCGTAACGTTGGGGGTAATAATCTCCGCGTGCAAAGTTCCATCCGCTTTTACTTCAACATTGGGCAAATCTCCGGCGTGAAATCCTTGCGGATTATCCGTCCCATGCTTGCGGTGGAACGGATTGAAGTGTTCCCCCGCCGACTTAAAATCCGGAGGATCGCAAACGCCTTTTTCATGCACATGGAACGCATGCAGGCCCGGGCGCAATCCGGAAGCCTGCAGCACGATGCTTACTCCTTTTGCCGTTTGCCGCAAAGTAGCCGTGCCGATTTGCTTGCCGCTTTGATCAAGCAAATTGGCAACCGCATCGGGCGCGGAAGCAGCCTTTATCGGAGCAAGCGCCTCTTTCGCCGAACATCCTCCTCCCGCCGCGACCATCGAAATACAGGCAACCAACAGCCAGCCAATTTTTTTCATCGGCGCCAATCTTCCTCCTTGGGAAATCGTACATTGACAGTATTGTCCTTTTTCCCGTTTTTCAGTCAATGGCCGTGGGCATTTGGACCTGGGCATGCGCGTACGCTGCCGACCAACCGATGGCGGGATGACACCGATTTTCATCGTTATAACAGCCGCACCAGCCAAATCACCCACAACGCT
This sequence comes from Bacilli bacterium, assembly GCA_036381315.1. Classification (NCBI taxonomy): domain Bacteria; kingdom Bacillati; phylum Bacillota; class Bacilli; species Bacilli bacterium. The sequence continues at coordinate 2,892 of DASVDB010000013.1, forward strand.
GCCGGCACAAAGATCAGCTGAGCCAAAAGAGTCCCCACAAACCGGGACAGCATCAGCGTTGCGAACATTTTATTCAATTCCGACTTTCTGCTTTCGCCGCGTATTGTTCTGTCTGTTAGCAGCGCCACTTGCGGGTCGATCAGGACAATCAGGATGACGGTGGCGAAACCGTTGATCAAACCCGACGACTGCGATGTTGCCGTGCCCAATTCCGGCACAAGATAAGACGCATACAGCGCCGACAGCACACCGATCGTATACACGGCCGTGACGACGCAATTTAACAGCATCAGCCGTTTGGGGACGCCGCCAAGCCGCATGCGCGAAAGCATTTCCCATTTCGGCGGCACAAAAAAACCGCGGACCCGCTTCAGTTTGTCGATTTGCACCGACGCGCGGAGCAATTGCGGGATGGAGCCCGCCACCTCGAGACGGTCGATCGCCTTCGCCGAGATGTTCACGATTGTCGGAAACAATAAAATCGCCAATATGGTGCCGAACGAAGAGGCGGCGATAATGATGCGAAAAACAAATTCCGGATCAAAGTTGGCGGATTTTCTCGCCATATCGATAATTTTTCCCGCGAACGGCGCCTGAATCATGTTGGAGGTGCGCGAAACAAGCACGATCATGCCTGTAAGCGATAGGGAAACGGCAAGTTTTCCCGTGCGCACGCCGGCCAGCCTGACGGCATAAGAAAGCGTATCGACCGCATGAATAATCAGCGTGCACAAAAAGACGAGCACGATTTTTTCCGGCATGCGAAATCCTCCTTCACCCACGCGTATGCGACTCCACGCTTATCAAGGCAATACAGGCAGTAACGTTCCGTCAGCCAATGCGCAAGCGAAATATATTTCTTCTCAATAAGCGCATTCCATGCACCGCAAGGCGCAAGACGGAACCTGACGGAAGCCGCTCCGCGGTCAGCAAATCCACATAATCCCTTTCGTCCAAAGCCACCTGCTGCTCCTGCCCGCTAAAATTCATAACGAATACGTATTCATAGGCATCGTCTTCGCGAACTTGGGCGGTTACCCCTGGCGGAAGCGTCGTGTTCAATGCCCGCTGAACTTTGGCTGCCCTGGCGATAGCCTGAAGGAAATCCGCGCAAAACGGCTCTTTCGTTCGCGCTCCCACATAGTAAGCTTTACCCAGTCCATAGGCGTTTTCCGTCACTACCGGCCGACCGGCGTAAAAATCGTCCTCGTACACCGCAACAATTTCCGCTGTCTCGGCATGAATCAGTTCGCAAAATTCATGTATTTCGTACGAGCCGCTCAATCCCAGCTTATTGTCGGGTTGAAAACGCAACGAATTCCGGTCATGGTCATACAATCCTTCCGCTTCCTCCGCCCAGACGCCGAGAACGCGGCGCAACGGTCCCGGAAAGCCGCCAAGAAAACAAAGGTCATGCTGATCAACAATTCCCGACCAATACGTGGCGACGAATATGCCGCCTTGCTCGACAAAACGTTCAATCGCCGCGCCAACGCCCGGGCGCACCATGTACAGCATGGGAGCAACAACAAGCTTGTACTTGCTGAAATCCGCTTCCATATCAACCACATCGACGGCGATTCCCAGCTCCCACAACGCTTTGTAGTAGCTTAACACCGTTTCCTCGTAGTGAAGGCCAATATTGCGGGGACCTTGGGCATCCTTGACCGCCCACCGATTCTCCCAATCGAAAATGACCGCCGCTTCCGCGTGGACAGCCGTTCCGCGGACGGAATCCAGCTTCTCCAAAACAGCGCCGACTTCCGCGACATCGCGAAATACCCGGGTATGTTCGTGCCCGCAGTGATCGATCACCGCGCCATGAAACTTTTCGCTTGCCCCGCGGCTTTTTCTCCACTGGAAGTATTGGACCGAATCCGCTCCATGCGCGACAGCCTGCAACGAGGACAGAAGATGCATTCCCGGCCGCTTCAGTTTGCTCACGGGCTGCCAGTTTGTCAGGCTCGGTGTGCTTTCCATCAGCACAAACGGCTTGCCCCCGTTCAAGGAGCGGAACATATCATGATTCAGCGCGGCCCAGGCCGCGATATCCGTCTGCCTCGGCTCATCGTGCCATGCCGGATAAGCATCCCATGAGACGACATCGAGCACCTTGGCGAATTTCCAGTAATTCAATCCTTCATATGCTTCCATCATGTTGGCGGTCACCGGCAAATCGGCGCGGATCGCTTTCAATGGCGCGATTTCGTGCCGGCAAAAGTCAACGGTTTGATCCGTCACGAACCGCTTCCAATCCAAATTGAGTCCGTGCAGCATCATTTCACCGTGCGGCGCCGGCGACTCAATCTGTTCCCACGAAGTAAAGGTGTGACTCCAAAAAGCCGTCCACCAGGCATGGTTCAACGCCTCCAATGTGCCATACCTCGCCTTGAGCCATTGGCGAAAAGCCGCCTGGCACAATTCGCAATGGCATTCGCCGCCATACTCATTCGAGATATGCCAACCGATAACCGCCGGATGAGCCGCGTAACGTTCCGCCAGCTTGCGGTTGATGCAAGCCACTTTTTCCCGATAAACCGGCGACGTGTAGCAGTGATTATGGCGCCCCCCGTGCCGGATCCTGACCCGGTCCGGACCTACGCGCAACACTTCCGGATAGGCGGCGGACATCCAGGCCGGTCGCGCCCCGCTCGGCGTGGCCAGCCACACATAAATGCCGTTTTCGGCAAGTCGATCCAGCACTTGGTCTAGCCAGGCAAAATCAAATACGCCTTCTTCCGGCTCCAGCCTGGACCAGGCAAAAATGCCCACGGACATGACATTGCACTTCGCCAGCTTCATCAGCCGAATGTCTTCATCCAAAATGGCCGGATCATGCAGCCATTGATCGGGGTTATAATCGGCGCCATGCAAAAAGCGGGGCACTTTCGGGCTGATCGGGGCGTATCGCTTGTTCATAACATACCGCTCCTTAAAACTGGTTTCATATGTATTTGCCGGTAACTTTTTGTTTTCTTCCGGCTTGGATTGAGCGTAACGCGCCAGGGCTGTTCCTGTCAATATGCACAAACCCGCGTATCGTCTGCGGAAAAATGAACGGGAAAAACGGGTAAAGGCATGAAAAAAGCCTCCCGGCGTCATCCGCCCGCGGAGGCAGTTTATTTTATGAACATATGCGCTTATACGGCTTGTGATTGTTCCCCTTGCAAAAAAGCGGCTTTATTCGGCAAAAAATGCTGCGAGCGAATAAACCGGATGGTCTTCGTTTTCGCCCTCATGACGATCGAATGCGTCTCCGCCTTGTCGCCGGATAAAAAACGCACCCCCTGCAAAAAGTCCCCCGGCGTCACCCCGGTTGCCGCAAAAATAACGTCCCCGGAGCCAACCATATCGTCCATGAACAACGTTTTGCCCGGATCGGCAATGCCCATCTCCACACAACGTGCGACATCAGCCGCGGTAGCCGGCAGCAAACGGCCTTGAATTTCGCCGCCCAGGCATTTTAACGCCGCCGCGGCCAAAACCCCTTCCGGCGCGCCGCCGGAGCCGACATACAGATCAACGCCCGCTTCGGAAAACGCCGTGGCAATCGCCCCGGCTACGTCGCCGTCGCTCAACAGCTTGATGCGCGCCCCGGATTTCCGCAATCTGGCGACCAACTCGGCGTGGCGCTCCCGGTCAAGCACCGAGACGGTCAAGTCGGTTATTTTTTTATGCAGATGTTGTGCCGCGATTGCAAGCGTCCGTTCAATCGGATCATCCAACGAAACTTTTCCGGCAAGCTCCGCACCGACCGCCAACTTCTCCATATAAATATCCGGCGCATGCAAAAGATTTCCCTTATCGGCGATCGCGATCACCGACAAAGCGTTGTTTAAGCCTTTGGCCACAATTTCGGTGCCCTCCAAAGGATCGACGGCAACATCGACTTCCGGCCCGTCCGCATTTCCGACTTTCTCTCCGATATACAGCATCGGCGCTTCATCCATTTCTCCTTCGCCGATTACGACCGTTCCGTTAATCGAAACGGAATCGAACATTTTCCGCATTGCCGTCGTTGCCGCGTCATCGGCGCCCATCTTGTTTCCCCGGCCCATCCAGGGCGCCGAAGCAAGCGCAGCCATCTCCGTTACGCGGACAATTTCCAGCGCCAATTCACGCTCCATGCTGCTCTCTCCCTTCCAAATAGCGTGAAATAATGTACTCTGCCGTCTCTTCGATCGCCTTATCCGTCACATCAATGACCGGGCACCGCAATTGCCTCATAATGTCGGCGGCAAATTCCAATTCCTCGGAAATGCGCTGCAAGCTTGCGTATTTTGCGTTGGGGGGCAAGCCGGCCGATTGCAACCGGATCTCCCTGATCTTGAGCATTTTGTGCGGATCGATCACCAGCCCGAAAATTTTTTGCGGCGGCAACTTAAACAGTTCAGCCGGCGGTTTGACCTCCGGCACCAACGGAAAATTTGCCACTTTCAAGCCTTTATACGCCATATAAATGCTGAGCGGCGTTTTGGAAGTGCGCGAAATGCCGATCAGCACGATATTCGCATGCAGCAGTCCGTTCGTATCTTTGCCGTCGTCGCATTTAACGGCGAATTCCACCGCATCCACGCGGCGGTAATAATCTTCGTCCAGCGTATGCAACAGTCCCGCGGCCCGCTTCGGCGAATCGTTGAACGTATCGATATACGCCTGCATCATCGGCCCCATGATATCAACCGACCGCACATTTTTGCGGGCGGTCTCCTTTTTCATCATTTCCCGCAATTCGGGAAGCACCAGCGTATAGACGATAAATACCTGGTTCTTCGTCGCTTCTTCCACAATCGCCTGAATTTCGTCCTCGTCGCGAATATTGCTGAATCGTTTTATTTTCACATTTTGATTGGAAAATTGGCGGAGCGTGGCCCGCGCTACAGCGTCGGCAGTTTCTCCGACCGCGTCGGAGCAAACGAAAACGATCATTTCAGTATGGCTCATTCCCGCACCTCGAATGGTCTGATCAAATTACATGGCAACATTCGCCAACCGCAACAGCAATTTCACCAACGTTGTTTTGGTAATTCTGCCGACAACCTCTAATCCTTCTCCTTCGCCCGATTGCTTGCATACGGGCAGGCAGTCGACCTGATGCAGCATGATTTTGCGCGCCGCTTCCACAACCGGATCTTCCGGCGTTACCGTGATGACATTCGGCATCCTTGTCATGGCCAGGCTGATCGGCGTGTTTGCCGCATTCGGATTGGCGACGGTCATTTTTAGCAAATCCTTGCGTGAAACGATGCCGGAAAGTTTCCCGTCCGCATCGGTTACAATCAGGCTGCCCACATCTTCGATAAACAGCGAAACGACCGCATCATGCACGGAGGCCGTTTCGCGGACGATCACCGGAGATGATTGCACATCTTTCACCTTTAATCCCGTTAACGCTTCGGAAACCCGCGAGCCCGCCTCGGCGGATTCGCCCAGGAAATATCCGACTTTCGGTTTGGCGTCCAAAAGCCCGATCATCACCAAAATGGCGAGATCGGAGCGGATCGTTGTTCTGCCCACCCCGAGCATTTCGGATATCTGTTCGCCGGTTATCGGCTCATGCGCTTTGACTAGCTTCACGATCTCCAATTGCCGATCGGTTAATTCGATGATTGTTCACCTCCGGTAAACTTTCATATATATGTTATAGCACTTCTCTATTTAATGCGCAATAAATAAAAAATATTGCGCACAAAGTTGAATAATATAAAAAAAATACGCATCATTTGACGCGTACCTAACGAATGCGCAGTTTTCATTTACCGAAACATTCCCCACAATCGCAGCAAGTGAAGCGTATTGTTGGGATCGATTTTTTGCGCCAACAC
>DASVDB010000014.1 GCA_036381315.1 Bacilli bacterium
GTGCCTGAACTTGTAATCGTTGCGCCGGATATTGCCGAACCGGTCAATTGCTGCGCGGAAATGCCTGCGCTGCTTGTTTTGGACGCGCCGCTGGCCAGCGCCGTGATGGTAACCGTATGCGTTCCGGGGGTAGCCGTGGAGTCGGCGGACGCCGTCAGCTTCGTTGTATCGGAGGAAGTGACTTTGTTTTTAGTCCAGTCCGCGCTGTATTTCATCGTATTCAAATAATCGCGCAAACTGGCCAGTTTCGCATTGATGCTGCGATATGCGTCCTCTTTCCACAAATAGATTTGTTTTTTCTGAAACATTTTATCAAGCGGAATTCGCTCAGCCTTCATCAGGTCGCTTACAATCTTGTCAATATCAAGTCCTGAGCTCATGCCGGATATTCGCATTGGCATATTTACCAGCCTCCTGATACTTCTAAAAATATTTATCGGATAAACCGGTAAAATGATGAAGAGTTAAATCAATAATTTTGCAAGTCTTTCCAACGCGGGCTTATAGCCATATTCACCCGCCAAACCGTAATACTTGCGCGCATTGGCCCGATTTCCCGTAATTTCGTAATAAACGCCGAGATTATATGCCGCCTTGAATGAGCCGACGCCCTGAACCGTTGAATATTTGGCGGTTTCGCCAATCGCCAGCGCTTTTAAAAAGCATGGCGCGATTCGCTCGATTCGGCCCGTATCCATTGCCAGCAGGCCAAGCAGGAACGGCAGATCGGGAAAGTCGGGGTACTGCCGCTCGTAAGACTGAAGCAATTGTTCCGCTTCCCGGCTGGCTCCAAGCTCTTTCAAGGTATATCCCGTCAAGACAAGCAATGGCGGAAAATACAGCCTGTCAGCTTCATGCAGATTCACGCTTTTTTGCAACGGCTCCAACGCTTCGGCAAACTGCTTCGTTGAAAACAACAACTTACCCAATTGGTAAAGCATATAGCCGTCATCGGGATATGTTTGCAAATGCGTTTCATAAAGCCGCCTGTAGCGTTCCTGTTTATTTTTCGCCGCGTAAACCTGCGGATCGTAACCGAAATGGCGGATGATCAATTCCGTGTCCCGAAACGAAACCGGTTGCCCGTTGCAAGTCAGCGTTTCGTGGATAGCCCCGCTGAATCTGTATTGGGGGAGGTTCGGAAAAAAACGAATCATTCTGCTGTTATGGATGTCTTCACCGATTATATTGAACAATGTCGCTGTTCCCGGCATTTCGGGAAACCGATTGATAAAACTTTGCAGTTTGCGGTCCGCGGCGACTTCCAGCTCTTCATCGGCATCCATGATTAAAAGATAGTCTCCCTTTGCATGCCCGATCGAGACGTTTCGCGCTTTCGCAAAGTCGTTTTCCCACTTGTATTCGTATACAATCGCGCCGAGAGATTTGGCCATGTAGACAGTTCGATCCTTCGAACCGGTATCCACAATTATTTTTTCATAATGCGCGGGAATACTTGATAAGCTGCGAATGATGTTTTGCTCCTCATCCCGCACAATCATGCAGACGCTAAGTTTCATACAAGCCCCCGGATAAATGGTGCGTTAACAAAAAAAGCCCATCGCTGGGCCTTTTTGTTAATTTTAAACAGTTTAACGAAGCAGTTGCAATACGCCTTGAGGCGATTGGTTCGCTTGCGCGAGCATTGCGGTTGCCGCCTGCTGCAAGATTCCCAACTTCGTATAATTCATCATTTCTTTGGCCATGTCGGTGTCGCGAATCCGCGATTCCGCCGCTTGCAGATTTTCGACAGTTGTTCCCAGGTTGTTGAACACATGTTCCAGTTGGTTTTGCGCCGCACCTAGCGCGGAACGGGCAGAGTTTACAGTGCCGATGGCAGAATCGACTGCGCCAAGCTCAGTGCTGGCATTCGCAGCGCTGCTGATGTCGCCCAATCCCAAGCTGCTGATATCCTGCAAGCTTACCGTTACCGTATCTCCGCCGGAGTCTCCCGTTTGAATTGCGACCGTTCCGGTAGAATTCAGCAGATTCGTACCGTTAAATTTCGTCTTGGTGGCAATGTCGCTGATTGCATTTTTCAAAGCTGTGTACTCGTTGTTCATGGCAGCCAGGTCGGAGCTATTGTAGGTTCCGTTGGCCGCTTGGGTTGCCAGTTCCTTCATGCGGGTCAGCATGTCGGAAACTTCGTTCATCGCGCCTTCCGCCGTTTGCACGAGCGACACGCCGTCTTGCGCGTTGCGTTGCGCTTGCGTAAGCGCACGGATTTGCGCGCGCATTTTTTCCGAGATGGAAAGACCCGCCGCATCGTCGGCCGCACGGTTGATCCGGTAGCCGGAAGACAGTTTTTCGCCGGATTTGCCCATGGCAATGTTGTTCAACAGCAGGTTGCGGTGGGCGTCCATGGCATTGATATTGTGGTTGATAATCATGCTTTTTTCCTCCTTGAAATGTTATTCCACATCCGTGTGGAAAGTTTTAGGGTGCACCCAATATATATTATCGGCATTTATCCCGATAACTTTAGGCTTTAAAAAAATATTTCTCAGCCAATTTCATATAAACTTTACTCACTCTGCGCATTGTTCAACAATTTCTTGATCTCATTAAGGCTCATGCTGGTCATGCTTTGCTTATTGTTGATTTCAATCGCCTCCAGCACTTCTTTGCGGAAAATTTTCACCTCAGCCGGCGCTTTGATGCCCACTTTCACCTGGTCGCCGTCAATGGAAGTAATCAATATTTCGATTTCATCATTGACGATAATCGACTGTCCTTTTTTTCTAGCCACGATCAGCATGAGCCGCAAACCCCTTTCTTTCCATGGCGTTATTTGCAAAAAGGGGCGCAGCCGTGTCGTAGTGGCTATTGGAGGGAAGCACCAACTGCAGGCCTTTGCGGGTTGCGCTATTGATTACAATCGGAGCCAGCAAATTGATGGTGGAAGCATGAAACGGGTTGCGAATCGTGACAATGTTCAGAACTAGCACTTCGTCAGTCGATTCGATGCCAAGTTTGTCTTTATCGCCGTCGCTTAAATCAAAACAATAATCTGCGAAAAAATAAAACGGATCGGCCGTCAAAAAGCCGATTTGTTCGTCATCAACACATTGCAACATGACAAAAGGGTTGCCTTCTTCCACCATGTTGAACGAAAAAAAGCGCTTGTCGCCAAATCCCCGAATGCTTCCGTCCAAGTCAATCGTTTTTTCATGCAGATCTTTGAACATGCATCCCCCTCCTGAACAAACAAAAAGCCTTTGCAATTTTTTAGGCAAACAAATCATATGGAGCGGTTGTGATCGTAATCGAATTTTTCTGCCGCATATAGATTTCGACGCCCCCGCGCCGGAACTGAATTTCCGGTTTATGCATCCGGTACTCGATCTGCGGAAAATTCGGTTTTACGCTAATGGAGATTTCCTTCTTCGCGATTGACACTTCCACATTGTCGTAAGACGCAGCCCCAACATATTCGATCTGCGGAAATTCATGTTGCCATGCTTCTTGCGCAATATCCGCGATCGCGTTGCGGCGGCTGGCTATATCAGCCATGCGGTTTCCGTCGTCAACGATTTTGGCTAACGCTTGCAAAAAGACCCGGGGCATTTGGCTGTAAACCATGTTTCTCCACTGCAAATGCGGTTGCTTGCCGTAGGCCGCCCACGCGGCATCCGCATTGATCTCCAATTCGCCCCCGGAAGTTTCCATTTTTATCTCGGCCGGCTCTTGCCTGATGATGAGTTCTCCATGCCGGGAACGGATCTGCTGTTCTCCGCGCGTCGAATGGATGCCTATGGCGGCGAAAACCTGATGGATAGAAAGCCGTATCGTATTCATATTACCGCAAATAATCAACCAGGCTCGGCTGTATAATTTTGGCCCCTACGGACAATGAAGCCTGGTAGACGTTTTCCGCCGTTTTTAATTTGGTAATCGTTTCCGCTATATCCGCATCCTCGGTTTCTCCGCTTAATTTTTGCAGATTGATGCTGAGCGACTCCAATTGGCTGTCCAGCATATCGATGCGATTCGCTCTTGCCCCCACTTCGGCGCGGACTTCCAAAAACTTGTCAAAACGGTCTTCCAATTTGCCCAAATATACTCTGGCGGCGGCTTGATCGCCGGCCGAAAACGAATCTTTAAGGCCCTTCAATATGGCGAACAGGCTTTCCGGCCCGCTCCCGAACACTTCATTGCCCGTCACGTTGACAGGTATTGTCACGCCGGCGGCAAATTCCAGCGAAAAGGTCTGGTCGTCCGTCGCGTCCGTATCTGCCGTCGCGCTTGTATAGGGCTGTTTGTCAGTCAATTGACCGTTAAAAATATATTTCCCGTTCAATTGGCTGTTGCCCAGCGTAACCGCCTGTTCATACAACTGGTTCAATTCCGCGCTGATCGCGTCTAACGCCGTCTGCGGATTGGTTCCGTTAACACCTTGCACGGTCAACTCATTGGCGCGCTGAAAAATGTCGTTGATTTGCCCCATTACCGTATCCAAATGCTCAACTGCCGATTTGGCAAAGTCCACATTGCGCTGAAATTGATCGTTTATCGTAATTTCACTCCGGTAGCGAAGCGCGTAAGTAATACCCACCGGATCATCGGAAGGACGATTGATTTTACGGCCGGTGGAGAGCATATTCTGGTAGTTGCTCATCTTATTAACGTTATTGGATATATTGGAGAGAAGTTGCGCAGTTATCATACTTTGGGTTACTCGTAAAGGCATCACACAGCCTCCCTTATTGTTAAAAATCCAGCCGGGCAAGCATGTTAACGGCCGACAATCCCCATCCCGTTAATCACTTTATCCAGCAATTGATCGAAAGTGGTCATCATTCGCGCTGCCGCGGCATATGCATGTTGGAATTTGATCAAGTTCGCCATCTCTTCGTCGAGCGATACACCGCTAACTGACTGCCTGCGGCTGTCCACCTGGTCGACCAGGGCCTTCTGGTTGGACAACTGCCGGTTTGCCTCGCTTGTCTGGACGCCCAGTTGCCCGACCATGGACCGATAAAAATCATCGATTGTGCCTTGATCCATGGAGACGCCGGAAGTGTTCAAATCGTATTCGAATTTTGTTTCCCGCAGCTGGGAAACCAACAATGCCAAAGTATTGTTGCCTTTTACGACTTCTTCTGTTGTTCCGGTTACAATTGTTCGCATCGAAGAAGCGACCATGCTGGAGTCGGCCGCGATGGCGGGATTCAGCTGAATCGTGGCGGCGGTAATATCCGTTCCGGTTTTGGCGGTAAAGAAATCTTCGCCGGGTGTCAGCGGATCTTTGAACGTATAGCCCAATTTGTGCAGGCCGTTCAAACCGTTCACGACAACGGTCGTGTCAGACGTCAACGTTCGATTCGCCCCGGTAAAGGTAATTGCCTGCACACTGCCGTCCGGCTGCACCACTTGCAAAACCGTATTGTCCGGGAGCACGGAACCGGCCGGGATGGTGATTTGCACTTCGCCTGTAGCGATCGTGTTGGCCAAAATATCGAGCTGCTTCTGGTAATCGGCGACATACCGGTCGCGCGAGACGATAATCCCGTACGCCTCACCGCTGTTCAAATCCCCGGAGGAAAAAGCGCTTTCCAGTGTCGATGCGGCGATATTTGTTGCCGCGCCGCCCGCCACAAGAGTGGTTCCGCCCATTGTAATGGTGTAGCCCTGTTGTGTTTCCACCACTTGAATGTTGACGATTTTGGACAGATCGTCGGTCAAAACGTCACGCTGATCGCGCAAGTCGTTCGCGTTATCGCCGAGCCCTTCGATTCGTTGAATCTCGCTGTTCAGATTGGCAATTGTCGAGGCGATCGAGCTGATCTGCGTCGCCTTTACATTCAGGCTGTTGGTCAAATCGGAATGTAAATCGCTGAGTTGCTTGCTTGTCAAATTAAACGCGTCGGCTAGCGCGATGGCGTTTTCCCGCACAATTTTCCGTCCCGTTACGCTAAGGGGATCATTGCTTAAATCCGACCATGATTTCCAGAAGTTATCAATGACCGAGCGCAAGCCGGTGTCGGAAGGCTCATTCACAATCGTCTCCAGTTTCTCCAACGTATCGCTCTGCACGCTCCAGCTTCCCAGCGACTTGTTCTCGTTGTGGAACTGGTCATCCAGAAAGCGCTCCCTTACTCTGGTAATGGATGAAAACTCCACTCCCATGCCCAGTTGCCCCGGGACGTTGGAACGCGACATCCCGACCGCTTCGATCGGGCGCGAAGCAACCATGTTGACGACTTGGCGCGAGTATCCGCGCGTATTCGCGTTGGCAATATTATGGCCGGTTGTCTGCAGCGCCGCCTGTTGGGTAAACAAACTGCGCTTTGCCACTTCAATGCCGTGAAATGTGGATCTCATCGTCTCTTCTCCTTACGCTTTGCGATCGAAAATCCCGCTCTGGGTTTTGGCCTGTTGCGACGGATGGCGATAAAAGGCTTCGTTTTCCGGCGAATCGGTCAAAAGTTCAAGCGAGTAATTTACAAAAGCAAGCGATTGTTCGATTAATTGCCGGTTTGTTTCGTTATAGTCCTGTAATTGTTTGATATCCGCAAGAAGCTCGTCCCTCATCCGCAGAAGTTTGTCCTTTTGCGCTTGCTCGCCAGCCATTTCGGCGATTGCCGTCATTGTGACCGCTGTTTCCGGATGCGCGCCGTTTTCCCGCAAAAAAGCGCTTGCCGCCCGCATCCATTCCTGCTCCGCGACGGATGTCTGTTTGATCAGCCGCGATTCCTGTTGCACAATGGCTGTCAAGCGATCCACCTGATTTTTGATCAGGGCCTGTTTTTTTTGCTCAGCCAGATTCGCGAAATTGCGATAATGCGCCTTCAACTGTTCCAAAGCTTCGACAACTTCATGGATTGGCATTCTTGTTCACTCATTTCCGTCCGGCATCGTTACTCAATCCTGCAAATATGGCAAAAGCTTTTCGGCGATTTTGGCGGAATCCACATGATAAGTCCCGGCGGACACTTGCCGCTCCAATTCCTGCACGCGCTGCAAGCGTTCGGCCTCCTGCGCGTTCTGCAACCGCAAAGCTTCCGGCGAAATTTGCACCGCGTCCGCTTGTTTCGGCTTTTTCCCATCGGTCCCGCCGCTCTTGTACGGGGTGTCCTTGCGGTAATTCTGGATTCCCGCCAGCCGCAGCATGTCGTTAATTTTCATTGCTTCCACCTCAAATGCATAAATAAAAACCGATTAACATCGCTACCATGTTTATCGGTTTTCCGGCATATAAAGTTTATAGAAAATGGCGGATATCATTCATTGTTCTTTTTCGCAAACGCCTTATAGGTCATACTCTCCCTTTGCGCCAATCCCTCGCGCCTGCGGCGATCTTCTTCCTCTTTTACCGCATTGACGTCCTTCGTCAGCCGTTTCCGGCACGAATCGCAGATGGATCCTTCGCGGATCAAAATCCCGCAAACATCGCACGGATATGCCAAATTGGGGGCGTTCAGCAACGAGATGCGCCCTTCTTTGATAAATTTGCTGATTTGCTTGATGGAAACGTCCGTCGC
>DASVDB010000015.1 GCA_036381315.1 Bacilli bacterium
AACAGGAAACCTTGCCGCAAAGGTAAGCGCCGCGCCCGGACTTTTTCCCCGTCAGGTCGATTAATACTTCATCTTCCGGCGTTTTGACGATGCGGATCAACTGCTTTTTCGCGATCATTTCCTGGCAGGCCACGCATTTGCGCAAAGGCACTTTCCGCTTTTTCATTGACGGCACCTCCGTTTTCGCCCTTAACCGATATCCGGTTCTGCATTTGCGTCGTCAGGCATATCCCGCAGAAAATCGCCTTCTTCAATTTGCGACTCGCTTTTGATATCGATTTTCCAACCGGTTAATTTCGCGGCAAGGCGGGCGTTCTGGCCGCGAATGCCAATGGCCAAAGACAGTTGATTGTCCGGCACAATCACCCTGGCCACTTTTTCTTCTTCGTAGATTTCCACTTCTGTTACCTTGGACGGGCTAAGCGCATTCGCCACATATTCTTCGGCGCTTTCCGACCAACGCACAATATCGATTTTTTCCCCGCGCAATTCGTTCACGATCGTCTGCACGCGCGCTCCTTTGCCGCCGACGCACGCCCCTACCGGATCGACCTCGGAATTGCGGGAATGTACGGCGATCTTCGAACGGTAACCCGCTTCCCGCGCCACCGAACGAATCTCGACCACCCCGTCGTAAATCTCCGGAACCTCAAGCTCAAACAATCTGCGCAAAAGGCCCGGATGCGTGCGGGACAAAAGAATGAGCGGCCCTTTGGTCGTATTTTCGACTTTGGTAATGTAAGCTTTAACTCTGTCGCCATGCGCAAAACGATCCGTCGGCATCATTTCGTTCAGCGGCAAACAAGCCTCGGTTTTGCCAAGATCGATATACAGGTTGCGTTGATCCTGGCGCTGAACAATGCCGGTCACGATGTCTTCTTCTTTATCTATAAATGCATTGTAAATAAGTCCGCGTTCCGCTTCGCGGATGCGCTGCGTCACAACCTGTTTGGCGGTTTGCGCCGCAATGCGGCCGAAATCTTTCGGCGTAACTTCAATTTCCACAATATCGTTCAACTGATAGTTGGGATTGATTTCGCGCGCCGTCTCCAGCGAAATTTCGAGCCGCGGGTCCAGGCATTCTTCCACAACCGTTTTGCGGGCAAACACTTTAATCGCCCCGGTGTCGCGGTTGATGTCAACCCTGACATTTTGCGCGGTGCTAAAGTTGCGCTTGTAGCTGGAAATAAGCGCCGCTTCGATCGCTTCGATCAGAACGTCTTTGCTGATCCCTTTTTCCCTTTCAAGATCCGATAACGCCTCCATAAAATCGGTGTTCATCGGTCCATCATTCCTCCTTCAATGCGTTTTCCGCTTCAAATTTAAATCACAATCGTTAATCTGGCGGAAGCGACTTTCCCAACCGGAATGGCATATTCCCGTTCGCCTGCCCGCACCGTGAGCACGCCGTCGGCAAAAGACAACAGCTTGCCGGTAAATTCCTTGCTTTCGGCGATTGGTTCGTATGTAGTCACAAACACGTTTTTACCAACCGCGTTGGCAAAGTCACGGTCGTTTTTGAGCGGGCGTTCCGCTCCCGGCGAGGAGACTTCCAAAATATAGCTTTCCGCGATCGGATCCGTTTCGTCCAATTTCGCGCTCAAATATTCACTCACTTTGCCGCAGTCATCAATTTCGATACCGCCTTCCTTATCGATAAAAACGCGCAAAAACCGGTTCGAGCCTTCTTTAACGTACTCCACGCCCACCAATTCAAAATTTTCTTTCTCAAGAAACGGCCGAACCAACTGTTCCACAGTATCCTGAATAGGCTGCCTGCCCATGCTTGTTGTCACCTCCGCTTGTCGCTTCGCGTTCGATTGCGTAACCCGTATTGTGTGCAGCAAAACGTAAAGAGTGGGTTTCCCCACTCTTCCAGCCAGCGTTTTCAGAACGTTGCAAACTTGCCAAAAGCTATTATAACATACGGCATCCTCATTGCACAAGCAAAAAACATAACGCACGCTCAACGTACCTCGAGATAATGCGCGGGCGCCGCGTAATGCAAAAAACGTTCCCGCTTCGCCCAATACCGCGCGGCTTCAATGGCCGGTTTGGCGGCTGTGCTTTCTTCCTGCAGCAGCATGATTTGGATGCCGAACCGCCGCATCAGTTTGCGCAACCGCGCTTTTGCCGATTTGTGCCACGCGAATGTTTCGGGGCGGATAAAATCGGGATTTTCCCAGCAAATACCGTCGATCAGCGGCGCCGTTTGCCAGCAGAGCGACTGGATGCCGTTATTTTGCACCAATATGTGCGTCGGATACAGCGCGCGGATTCGCGTAATGAGCTCAACCGCGGCAGCCTGCTGTTCCGCTTGCACGCCGGCGGGAAGAATATTCCATTCCACATTACTCAACGTGTCCATGAAAATTCCGTCGTAAGACAAATGACGCAAATAATGGCCGATTCGGTGCAGAATGAGCCCTGTCCACGCGGGCGATCGCAGATCGGCCACTCTGGTGCGGTAAACCGCGTTTCCCACAATGGCGCCGGCAATTTCCAAATAATCGTTGTCATGAAGCAGCGGTTTGAGCGGGTCGTATTCCGGCACTTCCGTCATGCTGACGTACGCCAGCGCGAATGTGCCCTTTGTCTCACGCATCTCTTTAAGCGTGTCTGCGGTTTGTCCGGCCGGTTCGAGAATGGCGATGTCATAACGCGCCAATGTTTGCGCCTGATTATGGCCATAATAGACCGCGAAACTTCGGGCGTGGGCGAATAATTTCCGGCGATCCATTGTTTCGTTCAAGATATTCCCCATCCCTTTCCAAAATCGTCAACGACTGCCGGAGATCGCTTCCTAGCCGGTTAATTCCGCTTGCTTTCTGGCGAACCAGTTTAAAAACAGGTCGACGATCGAAGCGTCCAGATGTGTGCCGGCGGCGTTTCGCAGCCTCTCGATCGCCTGCTCAAACGATAGCGGCTGGCGATATTTTCGGCCGCTGGTCAAGGCGAGAAATGTTTCCACAACGGCAATTATACGCGCCCCGAAAGGGATTTCATTGCCGGTTAAACCTGCCGGATAGCCGTTGCCGTCCATTCTTTCGTGATGGTGCAAAATATAGGAGGACGCGCGTTCATTTCCCAGCATGGATTGCACAATTGAAGCGCCCACTTCGGCATGCAGCTTGATCAATTCATATTCCGCTTCGCTGAATCTTCCTTCCTTATGCACGAGATCCAGCGAGATGCCGATATTGCCGATATTGCTCAAATAAGCCGCGAGCGCCACATTGCGGATTTCCTCCGCGGCAAGTCCCATTTCCCGGGCGATGACCATCGCGTATTTGCCCATCAATTCGGATCGTCCCGCGGTATATACCGCCAAATTGTCCTGCAGCTGCGCCAGCGTTTTCAGAATATCGACATAATGGGCGGAAAAACCGCGGAATAATTGCTGCTGCCCCAGCACTTCGCGCATATTCCCGATCACCGGGCGCAAGGATGCGCATGCTTCCTTCCAGACAGCTTGTTGCGGAGGAGCCAGATGCCAAAGCACCATCATGCGGCGGCATGGCTCTTCGCGCCGTTCGGAAAGGTCGATGATCGCCACGGTCCGCGCGCCTGTCGCCGCAATTTCCGGCGGAAGTTTGTAAAAATCATTCTCGTTCTCGCTGAACAGCCGAATGTCGGCTTGTTCACGCTTTAATTCGGACAATTTTACCAGTATTCCGGCCAATTCATCGCGCGGCAGCAAATCATGCCGGAAATTCGCGTCTTTGGAAATCGCGGCCAAGCGGAAACGATCGCCGGATTGAACAGCGAAAAAGCCGCCGTCCGCTTGCGTGATTTTCATGGCCAAATTCAGCATAAAATCGGTTGTCGAGTTCACGTCCAGCGCAATGCTGTTAATCCGCTGCATCGCCTGGCCGGCGGTCACGATAACCGTTGACTTGTTGCGCACCTCTTCCAGCATCAGCAATTGCCGCAGCGAATTTTGCGCCATCTCCTGAAACGCTTCCAGTTCCCGTTTTATTTTGCGGTTATAATGGTATTTGCGCATCGGACCGACCCGGATCAAACCGATATCCGCCACCGGAATGTCGAGAAACTCCACCCTGCCCACTTTGCGCATCCGCAGTTTTGCGGGTGAAACTTCCGGAGCGATGGAAAGCGGCGGGAGATATTGCTCCTTCTTGTATTCCGCCAATCCGCTGTAAGACGGCTCCACTTTGCCGAAGTTTGGCGCTTGATGATGAACCGCCCGCAACAAATGGACGTTCTTGTTTTGATCATGGATATAAAATGTGTAAGTGGGCGCCGTAACCATCGCCGCGACCATTTCCAGCATGCGGGTCAAATTTTGCTCCAGCCCGTTTTCCGGCGCAATGCGGCGGCCCAAATCGAGCGAACGCAGCCAGCGTTTTTTCATCAGGCGCGCTTTTTTGAGCATAAAGAAAAACGCCGCCAAACAAGCCGCCGTCACCAACATCATGACGGGCAATATCAATGCGATATGTTCCGCAACATACGAAAACAATTCAGCGAAGTCCTGTTGGAAAATCGCGAAAATGGATTCAAGCGTCGTTAACAAACCGTCTCACTTACCCTTCGTCGGTTGATTTGGCGGCGGCCGCTTCCTCGCGGTAGCTCTCAGTTTGCACTTGCTCCAAAGCCATCGCTTGGGAAACTTCTTTTATTTTAGCATACAGTTGCGAGATTTGACTCGATTGATATAAATTCACAACGAGCAGCACAATAAATGAAAAAAGAAACAACAGCGACGGCGGATAATCGACGCCAATCCATCCGGACACCACATCAAGCCAATGCGGATGAATGGATAAAACCAAAATCGCGATTACCCCGCCGAGCCAAACAAGCGTATTGCGTTCGTTCATTTTTTTGCGCGCCATCAACGTCACGACCCAAATACACAGCGATAACCCGATCATCAGCACAATGATTTTCAATACGTCGCTCATCAGCCTTTTCTCCTCTCAAACAGCAAATGAAACACCATCATGTTGATGATGCCCATCGTCACTTTCAGCATATAGATCGCGTGCCTGATCGACCCGGAATGCATGCTTTTGCCCTGCTCGCGCTTTTGTGAGCGGATGGGAAACTCTCTCATTTTGAACCCTTGATAATGCATGTGAATAATCATATCGGCGTCGGGAAAATCGTGGGGAAAAGAAGTGCTGAATGCGCAATACGAAAAAGCCCGGCGCGATAGCCCGCGAAGCCCCGAAGTCGGATCGGTCACTTTGATGCCGGTGAACAGGCGAATAATCGTCGTAAACCACAAGAAGGCAATGCTTTTGCGCAAGCCCAGCGTGAATCTGGATTCGCCCAAAATGCGCGATCCGGTCACAATGTCCGCGGTGTCTTTCCACAGTTCATGGATCAATTGGCGCAAATCATCGGGATGATGCTGGCCGTCTCCGTCAAAGTGCACCACATAATCATACCCGTGCGCAAAGGCAAACCGGTATCCTGTTTGCAAAGCGGCGCCGTATCCCAGATTGATCGGGTGGGAGACGATGAAAACGGCGAAGCGCCGGGCGACTTCCAGCGTTTGATCGTTCGATCCGTCATTGACTACAAGGATGTCGGCGATGTTTTGGAACTCGCGCAGCTTTTCCAAAACGCTTCCCAATCCCGCTTCTTCGTTATAAGCGGGAATGACAATCAACGTCTTTGGCAAATCGATTCATCCTTTCCATACTGGATTTTTAACGAGCGAAGCAAATCCGGCCATTGGCCGAACAGCAAAACAAGATAGCCGGTCAAAAACATAAAGCCGCCCAACAGCACGTAAACCAGCGCAAACAGCGAATGATGGGCCGGAAGCAAAAACCACAAAGCCCGCATAAGCAAAAAATAGATGGCGGGAAAAGCCGCCGCCCTGCCAAGCTTCGCCAATTCCCGGCGCACCTCGGCAAAGCGCGGCCGCAAACTGCGCGACATGAGCGTAAGCATAAGAGCGGCGTTAACGGCGGCGCCGATGGCGGCGCCATATCCGACGCCGGGCGGGCCCAATAGCCGCGTGAACGCAAAATCGCCCGAAATGGTGACAAGCGCGCTGACAGCGTACGCAAGGAGCGCCGCAATCAAATTTTTTTCCGCGAGAAAAAACCGCAACGAGATTAGCGAGATCGACTGGCTTAAAACGGAAAGCGAATATCCCGCCAATATGCCGGAAGTTAGCTGTACGGAACGATCATCGAAAGCGCCGTGTTGAAACAAGCCGATCGTCACCGGTTCCCTAAGCAGGAACAAAAACGCCATCGCCGGAAAGACAATGAGTACAACCGCGCGAAACGCACGTTTCAGCAATCGCTTCGCTTGTTCGCGCTCGTTGAGCGCGATATGCCGGGATAAATCCGGCAATATCACGACGCTCACCGCCGCGACAAACACCCAAACGGGAAACTGTGTCAATCTGTAGGCGTAATTCAACGCGGCGGCGGCGCCGGACGCGAATGTTGTGATCATATACCGCTCGGCAAAAAAGACCGCTTGCATGCTGAGCAAAATGGCCAGGTACAAAAGCAGCATGCGCATCATGCCGCGCCATTCGGTATGTTGCCCGTGCGTTTCCGCAACACCCTTTTTCCGGTTGACCGCGGCGACTTTTGCCAAAGAGCCGATGCCTGTTCGCGCGATCCACAAGCCAACCAAAAAAACGCCGCCGGTAATGAAAAATGCAATGTAACGCACGCCTTCCGCAAGCGGTATGTCGGCTACGCGGCAATACAGCACGCCCGCCAAAAAGCACAGATTGATGAACAGCGGCGCCACAGCCGGCGCAATAAATTGCCGCAACGCTTGTAAAATCGCCGTTCCGACCGCCACACAGACGAACATCGCAACCGTTGGCAAAAAAAGCCGCAACAATTGCGCAATCAACCGGGTCAACTCGGCGTCCGGCGATTGATTCAGCAAATCCGACAGCAAGCCGGGAAACGAAAAGATGAACGCCATTATGATAAACGAGATGCCAATGAAACAGACGAACAGTTGCCTGACTGTAACGCGCAATCGTTTCAGGCGGTTGTTCGCCAACATCTCCGAAAAGACGGGGATGCAAACGACGGAAATGGCCGCCGCAAACAAATTGTTGCCGATGCTGTCGGGAACAAAATACGCCAATGTGAGCGCGTCCGCCTGCAAGGACGTGCCCGCATATGCGGCCAACGCGACGTCCTTGACAAAAGCCAACAGGGCCACACCCACGTTGATCACGGTCAATGCCGCGACCGGATTGCGAAAAAGAAGCCCGTAATTTCGCCTCGTCTGTTTATGTAAAGCCATCCGGTCCACCCTCTTTTCCGCCTTTCGGCACAGGCATGGCCAAATCCGGTATGTTCCCGCCTTCAAGCAAAAGCTCCACCGTTTTTCCCAACGGCGCAAAGGAATAATGCCCGAGCAACCATTCCAATTTCGCCGCCGTTTTGGCCAGGCCGTAATATTGCATGATTTGAACCGGCAGCGAGGCGGGCAGCCTCGGTTGCTCCGGGTCGATTTCCCAGGGATGAATATATAGCATGAAGGGCCGTAACCTGCGCGTCTTCTTCAGCAGCAAATGAATCAGCGTTAGCGGCAGCGCGCGCAAATAAAATCCGCCGGAAAACGGAATGCGCGCGATTCCCCATTTATAGACGGAGGCGGGAAACTCGACCAATTGCAGCTGGCGTTCGCGAATAATCGGGCGAAACGGCGCAAGCGGCGCCCTATTGGAGCCGCCGAGCGGCGTATAAAAAGGTTGCAAGCTGGAATCAATACTGTAACCTTCTTCCTCCAGCACGCACAGCCAATCGTAAATCTTTGCGTTAAGCGACCAGGAAGGAGCGCGAAATTGCTTCACGGCTACGCCGGCGATATCCTCCAGCACCGCTTTCGAAGCGCGTACGTCCGCGCGGAAAGATTCGCGCGTTAACGTAGACAGCATCCGATGCGTAAGCGTATGCGAGCCGATTTCATGCCCCGCTTGCACAATGTCGCGCACGAGCGCCGGGTAACGTTTGGCGACTTCGCCCACGATAAAAAACGTCGCCTTGGCCTTGTGCCGCTCAAAACATTCCAGCAACCGGCCTGTGTTTCTTTCGACTCTGCCGGGGTAGTTCCGCCACTGCGCCTGCGGAATATTGAGTCCGTTTGTCTGATAATAATCTTCTACGTCAACAGTCAATATGTTCAATGCCATCACTCCGTGTCATGATCGGCTGATCACCATGTTCCACGCCTTGGGATCCGCAATATAACGCAAACAGGCAAGCATAAATCCGAAAGCGGGCAGCGGATCGTCCCGCGACAGGATATCATCCGCCACTCCCCGCCCCGGACCGCGCCAAAATCCGGGCGTAAGTTTTCCGCGATGCGGGTTTGCCAGATAGTGCAGCATATCGCCGGGCAGCAAGTTCCGGCAAAGCACGCCTTCTTTATAGCCGCGCGTTTCTTCCGTTTTTTCGCCGCAGGCGATCTGGTACAACATCCAGGGAAAATCAATTCCGGACAAGATCGCCGTCTGCAGCGAGTTCCAAAAACGCGGGTTGATTTCCATAAATTTTGCCGCGCCGTCTCTTGGGTCCACCATAAATTCCAGTTCCACAATCCCCCGCCAGGGCAGCTTGTCCATGATGCGCAGCGAAAGCTCAAGCAAATCGGGGCGGCGTACGCTTTCCTGCAAGGTGCTCGGTCCGTGCGCGACGGGAAAATGGCGCAGTTCCCGCTGCACGAAACTCGCTTTCAGGCGCCCGGCAAAATCATACAGCAAACATACATCGAACCTTTCGCCAGGCGGAATATATTCCTGGATGAGCGGAAAAGGATATTTTGCGTGCACCTGAAAATATTGCTCAAGCAACTCCCGCTTCTTTACGACCCGAATTCCCCGGGAACCGGAACTGCGGCGGGGCTTGATGACAAGCGGTTCCGGCAAGCGCGCAATTAAATCCGCGACTTGGTCCGGATTTTTCGGAGCAAAGGTGGCAGGTATCGGGACCTGGCATTGCCGCGCAATTTCCACCGCTTTGCCTTTATCCGCCGCCTTTTCCCAACTGTCCTTTTCCGGCAGCACCATCCGCGGCCCATTTGCGAACAAATCCGCATGCTTCATGACTGCGGCGAGCGCCCGGTCATCCATCGGAAACAAAATATCGATCTGTTTGCGCGCCATCGTTTCCGCGAGCCATTCCGCGTATGCGCGCGAATGTTTCGCCGGATCGGGCGAAAGCAAATTTCCTTTGCAATACCTGGAAAAAGCGGAAATATTGCAGCGCGTCGTTTCCGCAACGTACGCCGGGACTCCTTTTTTACCCAGCGAGCGCACGGCGGCTAATGTTTTGCGCAGCTGTCCGTCCGTCAACAATACCGAATTCATCCGATCCCCGCCTGCCTTTGTTTCTCCAAAACCACTTTATTTTTGCCTTGCGTGATTTTATAGATGATGTATTTGTCGGTTTCCAGAAAAACGGTCATGTCCCGATGACTTTTCCGATACTCTTCCGCCCAGTAATAAGCTTTCGCCATCAAAATCCGGCGGTTTTCCGACGAACCGTAGTAAAATTCGGTTAACGCCTGGCCGCGAGCCACCGGAAAAGGCTTTTTCGCGTCTTTCCGCGAAATCGGGCGCACATCATGCAAAGCAGAGGCAATGGGAATTTTCTCAACAAACAAAAATACATAGGGTGTTGAAAACACAAGGGCTTTTTGATCGGGATCGTCAAGATCGCGGACAAATTCCCACAATTCCGTATGGTAGCCGTTTCCGTAGATCATCCCCAATTCGTCGACCGACGAGATGATATCCCAAAGCTGCTTGGGGTAATTCGCGTTAATATCCAAATAGCCGCGCACCGCTTCATCATATTGGCGCATCTCGCCCGAAGGAAGTTTCATCCATTGCCCGGGAACGGCAAAAACCGCGATGATGAGGATTACACCAAGTGAAGTACGCGCGATGACGCGGATGCGCTCATGATTAAGCAGACTGCTGAAGTAGGCGAATGTCGCGGCAAATAATAAAGCGATAGACATTGCCAGAAATACGGGCAGCCGATCCGACGGCACAATGGCGGGCAAGCCAATTTCGGGCGCTATGGACAAGCTGATCAGAAACAGCGCGAACATGGCGGCGAAAACATAAGGCGGCCAGGCGGAAGATGGACTGCGCCGGTTTTTCTGAAGCAGAAGGCGCAGCATCGTTCCGGCGAACGCAAGCAAAAACAAGAGTAACAGCACGGCCACAAGCGGTTGATTGCGCGCAAAGCGAACGATGGCGGATATGGCCGAAGCATGGTCTCCCGCCGCGAACCCCGCGGCAAAATAACGGATGGACGGGCCATGAAACTGTTTTCCCAGCGCCAATCCGATGATGGGCGGCAAAATGCCGAGCAATCCGGCAACCGCCATACAGCCTATAATTCGCCAAACGCGCCGCCGTTCGGCCAGTTTGCTAATGTGGGCAATCCCCACGGCAACATATGCCGCCGTCATGACAACAACGACAAACGGATGCGTGAATGCGGCGATGGCGTAACATTCCGCGGAAAGCACAAGATACGTCCGCTTTTTCGTTTGCATATATGAATAAAAGAAGGCAATTCCCGGAAACAGGAACATGGCGGCGAATTCCATGGAAAGCGCCGACAACTCCCGCCATAGGATGACGGGGTTATCCAGCATCATGGCGCTCGCGAACAAGGCGAGAAATACGGTCAACAAAATCGTGAAATAGTCTTTGCCGATCATTTTCCGCAAAACATAAACAAGCGAAGCTGCCATCAATGCGTTGGTCAGCGGGCCCATAAACCTGACGATTCCATACATATCCAGGCCAAACATGCTGCCAAGCGCGGCAATGATCGCTTCAAAACCGTAAGGGTATACGCCGTCCAGGTAGATTTTCATGTGCGCCAAATATTTGGCCCAGCCAAGATGCACATAAGAATCGGATGAGGCAAAACCAAGATGGGTAAACGAAAATGTGCCGCGGGTTATGATGTCCGCTGCAAAAACGGCTGCAAACGCCATGATGAGCAAGGGGTGCTCGCGCACTAAACGTTTTGCCTTGCCGAGCAGTCCCGTAAAGATGATCGCGGCGTTGCGGAGCAACTTGCCCAACTCGTGTTGAAAGCGGCCGGGAACATCCGCCCAATCGAACATTGCCGCCAAAAATTTGACGCTGAAGGGCAAGGATTTTTTGCGGGCATACCATTTCCGCAGCAAGAAAGCGCACAGAAACGTCGCCGCATATAACGCAATCGGTTCGAACAAATGAATGCCGACGAGCAAATGAACGATGGCCATATAAAAAAGCGTGGAATGCGTCAACGCCATGAAAAACTTGTCCAACGTCGAATCTTCCGGAGCGAAGCGAATGATCAGCGCGGGAAGCGCGGCAAACAGAAAAAAATATGAAAACACAAAACTTGCCAGCATTAAGATCGTTTCCGTAAGCGGTATTATGGCGTAGCCCCCCCTTCACCCCAGATTTGCCCGGCAACGTCCGCTTTGCTTATCGGTTGTTCCAAATAGTAAATTTTGAGATTTTCGTCTTCATACCAGATCCGCACATGCGGATTCACCTTGCGCTGCTCGTTAAACCATTGTTCCAGCCTGACCGTTTGTTTCCGCCTCGCTTCATACTCCGGTTGCATCAACGGATAAATCGCGTTCGATTTGCTGACCGCAAAAACGTTTTTTTGCTCGTAAACAAATACATGGGGCGGAATTTGCCCGTCGCTTTCGGACGAGCCGTATTGGGTCAACGGCCATTTGGCCGGATCGTAGCTGTCTAGAAATTGCGCCGTGTCCATATGAACGCCTTTACCGGCCACAACGGCGTAGCCTTCTCTCGCCGGAGAGACGATCATCCATGTTTTCGGCAAAAAAGCCTGGCTGATTGCCAAATACTGCTCAACGCCGGCGTCCCATTCCATCTTGTAGGGGATAATCGGCGAAGGCGGATTCGCGGCCAAAATGACGGCAAATCCCCCGACGGCAACGGATATTTCCGCGATACGCCCGAACGGAAGCCGCCGCAACCGGCAAAACAACACGCCTGCCGCCGAGCCGACGCAAACGGGGACGATCAACGCCCATAAATCCGCTGATCGGGCGGTGATTACCTCGCTGCCCGGAAACGTCCACAAATTGCCGAAATAATGGATGACAAACGTGAGTGCGCCATATACGGCGGCAGTCAGCAATCCGGTATGTTCGCGTATGCGGCGAAACGCCACGACAAGCTTGAAGAATACGATGCCGATGGCAAGTAAAAACACGATATCCACATATCCGAGGTCGGGCAAATACGAAAGCGAATTCCTGCTTGTGGCAAAATCCTCGGAGGCTGCGTGTACTTTTGCGCCAAGCAGGAATCCCAAACCAAGCGGCGCGGCCGACAGCAAAACGGAACCGATTCCGCCCAGGACAACCGGCCAGATCGGGCGCAACCGCTCGTAACACGTCAAGGGAATGTAGATGATCAGCAATGCCGCAACGCCGATGCCCAAAAAAACATACGCCAACGAATGCACAAGCCCGGTCACGGCCATGCCGGCAATGCCCGCGGCCAGCGCCCATCGCTCGCGATCGCGGAGCCAACGATGCAATAAATAAACAGTGGGAAATACAAACACAAACCCGAATTCCTGCGAATTCGTCGCCGCCTGCCGCACATAGTCGCCTCCGCTGATCACATTGCTTAACAGCCCGAAAACAATCAGCGCGGCCATGCCGGCAAGCCTGTTGTCGGTCCAGCGCGAAACCGTTATGTACATCCCCGCCATCACCAGCATCATATTCAGTGGCCCGGTGTATTTCAAAATATAGAGCGGATCGGAAAACGAAAATTTGGCCAAATAATCCATCCAAATATGAAAGCCTTGCGGATAAATTCCGTCGTGAAACAAAATGCGATCGTCAATATATTTGATCCAGGCAAGCGTTACATAGCCGTCGGACATTGCCGGGGCGGCATGAACGAGCGCATCATAAAACCTCATGTATGCGGAAACCGCAAACACGGAAATCAGCAAAAGCGATTCGCCCAATTCGGGCCAATGCGCAAACCGGCGTGCCAGCTCCGCATGAAATTGTCGGACTTTGCGTTTGATGCAGCGATAAACGTCCGGCCGCGGGTCGTATTTTCCTTCCAGCCAATCAAAAAGCCGCAAAACGGAAAAAGTGGAAAGGCGAAAACGGCGCGCCGCACACAAACAAAGAAGCGGGATGATCGCCATTAACTCGAACAATTTGAACGCAACCAGGACGTATCCGAGTACAATCAGCAACAGCGTCATCATGACAAACCGGGACATGGCGCGTTCGCCCCATTCGCCGGAAGCAAAACGGAAAATCAGGCGCGGAAAGACAAACATCAGGAGGGCAAAAGCGCCAAAATAACGCAAAAGGTGCGCCGCTTGATTGAGCCAGTCCGCATACATAAAATCCCCCCTCGCCCTTTACACTGCCGCATACAGATAGTAATCGAGATTCCCCAACACGCGGATAACCTGCCTTGATGTGAGGACAAGAAACGAACCGGAACCGATCAATAAGCCAATTACGGCATAGTGGTAATCGATCCAGCGGCTCAATAAAAAACCGACAATTAGATTGGCGAGAATCGAAATCCAAATCGCTCGCACGACAAAGCCCGGCTGGGACAAGGAAAACAACAATACGGCGTTCATCAGCGCAACGGCAATGAACACATAGGCGATTAACGAAACGATAAAGACAAATTTGGTGACTGGGCTATTAAACAAATGAAGCGAGGCAAACAGCTGCGAATGCGCACCTAGCTGCAGCAAAGCCCAATACAAACCATAGGCGCATAAAAAAGCGACGGCGAAAATTTGCAGCATTTGCCGCCCGTATTTGCGCAGATAAATTTGATTCATTCTTTCGGTTTCATCCGCCCAATAGCCTTTTTGCGCAGTTTCCACATCCATCATCATTTTGGTCAGGATCACTTCGCTAATCCCCATCGGCAAAATTAACACGAGCAGCGAGAAATCCAACCCCAACTCATATTCGCCGCGGAACCAAATCAAATACGGCATAAAATCGTTATTGCGCGTCCAGGCGATCATTCTGTCCAAAAACAGGAAGGCAAAATATAAAAAACCATAGACGAAATACGGCATCGTCGAATACATGAGCACGGACATTTTCGGAAGTTCGGGCGAAATTCCTTTTTCTTCTTTCCGTTCCGCTCTTTTGAACAAATACATGACGAAGAGCATGCTAATTGCGGAAACAATGGCCAAAGCGATCAACTGGGAAAAAATGATATTCATGTTCAACAACACAAATAAAACATAGACGATGAAAATGCCGAGGATGATCAAACCGGTAAACAGCAATTCCTTGCGAAGAATGTACATGACGGTCACGGACAGCCAGATCGAGTTCAGAAAAAAGAAATAAAAAATGATGATCAGCAGCATGTGGAACGTAAACATATGAATGATCAAATTAAGCGCGAAGAGAAGGACGCATAACAGCGCGCAAACAACAAAACCAAAAAAAATAAAACGAAACGTGATCTTTTTCGCCATTTCGTAATAGCCCTGGATGATATAAAAAAATCCCCTTCTGGCGATGCCTTGCGTAAAGCCTCCAACCGTGACGAAGCTTAAAATCGTGCCGACCGCGATGCTCGTTGCGAGTTCCACCGACAAATGCTCAAACGACCAGAGCGAAAATTTAAGCGTCAACATGCAAAACACCGAAATGGCCATCGGGATGGCAAATATGACACCCCGTAAAAATTGGCGAACAAGCGTGAGCGTGATTTGCCATAACGGTTTTGCTTCGGTTTTGGCAAAGCGGGAAACAAAGATGCGCGTTTTGCAGCCTTCCCATAAAATTTCCGCCAGCTCGAAAATTCCGGCGACGCCGAATTGTTTGGCGACACGGTCGTCATTCCACCCCAGGGATTCAAGGATCGCCGCGATTTCATAAATATCTTCCGGTTTTTGGTGAATGCGAAGCACGTCATCCAGCAGGGAATGAATCGTTCGCCCCTCATGTTGCCGGGAATCAAGGCACATAAGATTCATCATGTAAACTCTTCCTCCATTCCCGGAAGCGTCATGTTTACGATCAAACGCGCCAACAAGCCTTCTTGATCGCAAGCGTCGACGACCGCTTCGGTAATCGGCGCATGCTTTTTCACGATCAGGCCGCCGCGGCTGTCCAATAAATCCTCTCCGGCCAACTTGCCGACGATGTAGCGGTAACGAAGCGCGCGCAACTCCTTTGTCAGGGCGGCGCTTGATTGCCCGGCCGCTTTCGGAGCGGGCCGGGACATATCCGGTCGCGTTTCGGTGAACGAAGCGGCCGCTGTTTCCGGAAACGCCGCCGACAGGGGCGACTTAGCCGCAGTGGGCGTCTTCTCCGCCGCCCCGCGGGAAAAGTTTCGGCTTTGCGCTTGCGGATTTGGACGATTGGCGAAAAATTCCCGCATGGCGCGTAAGAATTGCTCCCCTGACGCCGGTTTCGCCAGATGGCGCTCCACCTCGGCCCAATAAGCGGATTGGAAATCTTCCTCCATATCCGCCATATCCTTTTTCCGGCGTAGCGCCGCCTTAAGGTTGTCATGAACAACCGGCGAAGCGTCCGCACAGCTTGCGGCCGAAAAAACAACGCCGGTCAAATCGACATCTTCCACAAATGCCGCAACGGAAACTTCATCGGTCCGGTTTGCTCGCTGATTGTCCGGATGGTTCATCGTTGTTGCCTCGCTTTACGCTGATTGGATCAGAGCGGCCAGAGCGCGGTGCTTTTCCATTTCCAGAAAAGCCTGATCAAACATGCCCAATTGGTTGTACGATTCCGCCAGTTCCAGCAATAAGCAGGGAACCGCCGGCGAAGCGGGATCCGCCATAACAGCCAGCTTAAAATGACGCGCAGCTTCCGAATACATCCCGTTCGCGAAAAAAGCGAAAGCTCTTTCCGCCATGATCCGCTGCTTGTTGCGGCGGGCGGCATGCGGATTAACCGCATCGTGGACGACAACAGCCTCATTCACCCCGGCGGCCAGCCGTCTATACGTCTGCAGGTGGCTGCCCAACACTTTTTCGACGGTAAATTTGCGCAGCGCCCGTTCCCTGGCTTCCTGCGCCAGCGTGTCGCGCAGTTCGGCATTTGTGAGCAGTTCGACAATACCGGCGGCTAAAGCGTCATGATCCCGGGGATCGATCAAAACGCCGGCATCGCCGACAGCTTCGCGTATGCCGCCCACGTCTGTGGCGATCACGGCGCGCCTGCACATCATCGCTTCCACAACGGAATAGGGAAACGCCTCGGAAATGCTCGTTAAGGCGACAATGTCTCCGCTGCCGTAAGCGGCGGCAACCTGCGCGGAGTGCCCGGCGAACACGAATGTGTCTTCCAATTGCAATTGTTTGCGCAGTTCCAGGCATTCCTCGTAATATGCCGGCACCGATACCGATCCATAGACGATAAACTGCACGTCGGGAATTTTCGTTTTCACGGCCGCCGCCGCTTTGATCAACGTGACGATATCCTTTAACGGATCGATTCGCGCAACGGTTACGACCGTCGGGCGGCCTTTCGTCCGCGGCGGACATTCCTTGAAAATACGCGAATCTATGCCGTTGTAGATCACTTTAATGCGGTCGCGCCCGACGCCGAATCGCGCTTCCCAGCGCGTATTGTATTCGCATACCGGCGAAATTTGATCGGCAAACGTATAATTTAACGAAGTGACGGAATGGATCAGGCGAATCAGAAATGTATTCAAAAAGGAAGAATATTGATTTTTGCCCAGGCCCAAATATTGTTCGCGGATGTATACGCCGTGTTCAGTCAGCAAAAAGGGCGTCTTGTTTTTCAATTTGGCAAGCACACACGGAATACCGCAAAAAGCGGCGGCGGAAGCATGCGTGACATCCGTTTTGGGGAACGGCGTGTTCAAAACATTTAAAAAGCGATACAGCCAGCCCAGGCTTTGAATCATGCAATAAATGTCCGGACGGGGAAATTCCTTGTCAGAATTCGCCACATGCTCAAGCACGACGGTTTTAAACGCGTCCCATGTTTGCGGCGATTTGAAGCTTTTTTTGTATTCGTAACGCTCAAAATAAAGATGCAGCCGCAGCATGACATCGGCCAGCAAATAAGGGTCTTTTTCCGCGGCGATGATTTCGCGCACGAGCATTTTGAAGAGTGGAATAAATTCGCTTTCGATGATGTCGGCTGTCGTTTTGCGCATCGACAGAAAACTTTTGGAGAAAGACTCCGGCAAATGTTCGCTAGGCTCCTCCGTCCCCCACAGCGGCAATTTAATCAGCGTCGCCGAATCGGGCAAAGAAAATTTTTGGGTGACAAAAGGATTCATCAAGATGCTGAAGATGGTGAAATCGACGGCTTGCAACCGTTGTACGAGAATGTCGCACCATGTGCTTACGCCGCCCTGATGAAATGGATAAGTGCCTTCCGTTGTAAGCAATACTTTCAGCTTATCGCTTATCGCCGCTCCCCCTCTATTTGTCCCGGTTTATTGCTTCTCAGCTCTATCAATCACGGAAACTGGGCATATAGTCCTATGCTTATTGTATTAATTTACAACAAAACTATTAAATTAACAAGCAAATTTGGCAATTTTTTTAAAAGAAAGACAATTGATTGGATTCCGGCAAATCGCGGAAACAGCCCATTTGCGATAATATATCCACCACTGTTTTGGTTGCTTTGGCGCGATTTTGGAAGTCTTCCACCGAGAGAAAATCGCCATCCTCTCGCGATGCGGCGATATTTCGCGCGGCGGTTTCGCCGATTCCCTGAATCGCGGAAAAAGGCGGAATCAAGGCGTCGCCGTCGATCACAAACCGCGTCGCGTCGGAGCGGTACAAATCAATCGGTTTGAACGAAAATCCCCGGGCGGTCATTTCCAGCGCCAACTCCAGCATCGATACCATATTTTTCTCTTTGGCGGTTGCCTGAAATCCTTTCTCTTCTATTTCGACCAACTTGCGCAAAATCGCATCATATCCTTCGCAAAACAACGCAACATCGAATTCGTCGCCGCGCACGGAAAAATAGGCGGCGTAAAACGCGATCGGATGATACACCTTGAAATAAGCCGTACGAACCGCCGAAATGACATAAGCCGTCGCGTGCGCCTTCGGGAACATATATTGAATTTTCTGGCAGGAATCAATATACCATTGCGGAACGTTGCATTTTTTCATCGCTTCGATCCACTCCGGCTTTAACCCTTTGCCTTTGCGGACGCTTTCGGTAATCGTGAACGCCAGCCCCGCGTCCATGCCCGCTTTGTAAATGAGATACAGCATGATGTCGTCGCGGCAGCCGATCACCGTCTTGATCGTGCAGACGCCGTTTTTAATCAATTCCTGCGCGTTGTCGAGCCATACGCCCGTACCGTGGGAAAGCCCCGATATCTGCAGCAAATCGGCAAATGTGGTCGGGTGCGTTTCCTCCAGCATCTGCCTGACGAATTTTGTGCCCATCTCCGGAATGCCGTAAGTGGCGACCGGCGTGCGGATTTGTTCCGGCGTAAGGCCGAGCGCCTCCGTAGAATTGAATACGCTCATCACTTTCGGGTCGTTCATCGGGATCGTGGTCGGATCGACGCCGG
>DASVDB010000016.1 GCA_036381315.1 Bacilli bacterium
AATCATCATCGTCGAATTTGGCGATGATCGGGTATTTCGCTTGGACCATCCCGAAATTCAGGCATTCTCCCAAAGTGTTCAAAGCTTTCCTGTACACACGGATTGTGGCGGAACCTTTGGCCGCTCGTTGCCAAACATCAAGCTGCATCGACGGATTGTTCAGAATAACGATGAGTTCTTTCTTCCCCCAATTTTGGCGTTTGAAATTTTGCAAAACATTCATGATTTGTGAAGGCCTTTTCGTACAAACGATAATTGAGACGCCGAGCATGCGATCCCACCTCTCTTTTTTCCACATGATTGCAGGGGCAATTCGCTCACACTTTCCGAATGGCAATCTTTTGATAGTTCGCGGTTTTCGCGACGATTCGGCTTAATCTGAGAAAAAATTTGTCGGGTACTTTCCATGTGTGATGTTGTATGTTTTTCTTGCGGATACCTACGAAATTATAAGGGGAAGTCGCGTACAATTTGATTCCTTTTGCCATGCAGCGTGCCAAAAAATAGGAATCCTCCCCTTTTGATCGGTCCGGGAATTGCACTTTTCCAAAAACGCTTCTGCGGAACATGATCGTGCCCCCCGGTATGGCCGTTACGTATTGATGACTTTTTCCTTTTTCCATGATGACCAGGTTGGGCCCCTGCAAATATTTCAGGTGGCTGTTTTTTCCCACAACGCCGGCATGTGTGCGGCGGAAAGCCAGGGACTGTTCTTTCAAATAATAAGGCGAATAGTAATCGTCGTCATCGAATTTGGCGATGAGTGGATATCTTGAACGGCGAATTCCGTAATTCAGGCATCGGCCCAGAGTCGTTTTGGCCGGAAGCTGATAGACAAATATATTTTTATAGCGTTGGCAACGACGGCGATAATCGTTTACATCCATGCGATCATTGTTCAGGATTAAAATCCATTCTTTGACGGGAACTTTTTGGCGAAGATAGTTGTTTAACGCATTATGAAATTCTCCAGGGCGGTTCGTCACCGTAATAACCGAGACGCCTGCCAAAGATATCGCCTCCTTTTCCTCATTCATGATATGACGCGTCATAAAATAAGTTTGGACGGTAGCGGGCTAAAATCCGCCCGAGCTTCGGCAAAAAGCTTTTGTTCGGCGCACACAAAAAAAGCGCCCATACAGGGCGCCTAGATGTTTTACCGCGGATCATAACCGACGACGGTCCATATTCCCGTTTCGTCTTGTCTTACTACCCGTTTCAGATACACCGCCTTGATCGGTGCGCGTTTATCGTGAACGGTCACAATGGCGTCTATGCCGTTGTTTTCGCTGACGGTGAGATCTTTTGTATCGAGCGGATATTCGCCGGTTATGCCTTGGGGCGACATTTGCAGGCTGACGAATACTTGCGCCACAAAGATCGGGTCGAGCTTCCAGGGCGAGCTTCCGGCGTCGGCGTTTTGCTGGTCGTTTTTTTCGACTGTGAGATCGTATGGCACTTTTACTTGCGGTTTGGCAATTTGCTTTTCCGGCGACGGCATGGTCAACGGTCCGGACATGATTCCTTGCGCGAAGGCGGCCAGATCGTCCAACGGGGCGTTGCCCAATACGGTAAACTCAAAGCCGTCCTTCCGCCAGCGTATGGAGCTCGTTTCCGCATCGCCGGCAACGGGGGACAATATTTCCACGACGCTGTCATTCATTTTGCCTAACAACGCGTTGGGAGCGGTTGTGAATTCTCCCGCCGCCTTGCCTTGCATGACAATAGCCTGCTTTTGTTCCGGATTGCGGTAATACATTTTCACGAGTTGCCGATTGGGTACGACAGCCACGCGGTCTTGAGAATATCCGGTCGGGATTGTCGCGGGCGTTTTCCCGGTGAAGCCGGCAATCTCCCGCGCTTCAGGCAAATCGGCCACGAGCTGTTCGGGATTTTCGTTGATTTCCTGATAACCTTCGGGAAGATGATAAGTGAGCAATTGCGCCGGAATGGCGTCGGTGAAGGTGATCTCCTTGTAAGTGAGCGTATATTGGATGGCATGCTCCATCGCCGTTTGCTTTTGCAGCGGCAGCTCGGTTTTTTTATCGATCCAGATGCGGTAAGGCGAGCCGCCCTTCGGCGTTACTTCCACAATGAAAGCTTCCCTTCCGGAAATCGTGTCTTCGCCGATTACTTTCGTGGACAAAGCGTTTTTTGCTTCCTGAATTTCCTTCCCCAGCTCGAATTGAAAGCGGTAGGCGTCAGGCAAAGCCGGGAAAATCTGCACCCGTTTTTGCCCAGGCTGAATTTGCCATTTTCGCTGCCCGTTGTTCACTGTGACCAGACTCTGGCTTGCGCCCGCCAACCCTTTTACATAATAATGTCCGTCCCGATCCGCCCAAACGTCCAGCTTTCCTTGCTCCGTCGATTCACCCTGCGCGTTGCTTGCGGTGATTTCAAGTATGCCGTGATAAGCCTGCACTTCGTTGAAAGCTTGTTCCATGGCGTTAACAACATTCGGATTGCCAAAAGGAACCACAAAATTGATAAAAAGTGCGAAAATAGCGGCGACTCCGACCGCGCCAAGCGTCAAGGCCCATCTTTTGCGGGTGGCGGACCGCCTGCGCGCCAGTCGCCCGGCTACGGCTTTTGCCAGTTTCGTCGGATAACCCGGTTCCGGCATTGCCGGATTTTTCAGGCTGCGAACCAGTCTGACGGTCCGGTACAGCTTTTTCAATTCCTCCGATTGTGTGGAACATTCATCTTCATCGGGTTTTTGTTCCGCATTCAGGCGATCGATAAAATCGGATAATTTCCGTTCGTTGTCCTTCATCATTTTTCCTCCCTGTTCACCCTATTTAGCGTTCTATTTGCAATACCGCGGCCAAACGGCGCAATGCCCGGTACTGCATGACGCGTATGTTTACTTCCTGTTTGCCCATGATTTCGGCGGTTTCGGCGACCGAAAAGCCTTTGATGATGCGCAATTCAATTACGGTGCGTTGCTCCTGGGGAAGCCCGGATAAAGCGTCCTCGAGCACTTGACGATCGGCGCTTGCTTCGGCGTGATCTTCTGCGGCGTAGCACGTTGGATCGATCGCCTCGATCCGGACGGCGGTTCCCCTGCGCTTTTTTTTGCGCCAGCCGTCGCGGAGCAAATTTTGCGCAATCGTTTTGAGAAAGGTTATATATTTATTGGGCGCAACCTTGCCGCTTTGCAAATACGCGTAGGCTTTTACATAGGTCTCCTGCGTAATGTCTTCCGCCTCTTCGCGGTTTTGCACTTTGTAATAGATGAATCTGTATAAGGGTTCCCACGTGGCGCTGCATATTTCTTCGATGGATTTTGCTTCAACGGAAGCCAAATGTGTCTCACCCCCCTCATACTCAGTCTTGATTGTTTGACATGAAATAAAACGTCCCGACCGTTCGAAACGTTACAAACAAGTCGGTTACGGCAAGCAACGGCCGATCATACGCGCAACTTTAAATGCCGCCGCTTGTGCTACTATAGCGGTAGATCGACGATCAGAACGGAGGTTGTTTGGCGGCATGGCGAAACTTATTTTTGTTTTGGGGCCCGCCGCGGCCGGAAAAACGACGCTCGCCAGGGCGCTCGCCGCAAAGCGCAAAATTGCCTTGTTCGATATGGATACGTTGCTAAGGCCCGCTGCGGAAGCCATTATGACGATAGTCGGCCAGGACCCGACCGACCGCGATTCTCCGCTATATAAAAAATATTGCCGCGACCTGGGCTACCGCATGACGATGGACGCCGCCCTGGACAATATCGCATTGGGATGCGACGCAATTGTC
>DASVDB010000017.1 GCA_036381315.1 Bacilli bacterium
AGAAGCGGAGGAAGCGGCAAAGCGGATCCAGTACGAACTGCAAACGGGAACTTATGTGGAGCCGGCAAAAATGACTGTCGAAGAATTTCTGCTCGACTTTGTGAAAAACACCCTTAAAAATGAAGTAGCCCCTAACACTTATGAGCAACGGTTGGCTTATGTAGAAAACCATATCGCTCCCCGGATCGGAAAGATTAAGCTTACCGATCTCAAGCCGGTGCACATCCAAAAATTCTATAATGAATTGCGCGAACATTTCACACCTGGACATGTGCAGAACATCGGGAATTTGTTGAACAAAGCTTTGCGACAGGCCGAAAGGTGGGATCTTATCAAGCGCAACCCGGCGGCGCTCGTGAAAAAGCCGACGACGTCACGTAAAAATTCAAAAATGAAAGTCTGGACTGTTGAGGAGCAAAAAACATTTCTTGAGCACGTGAAATCTGAATCAGATTTCTACTACATGCTGTTCCTCTTGGCCCTCACGTCGGGGATGCGAAAAGGGGAAATATTGGGGCTGCAGTGGAATGATGTGGATACAAAACAAGGGATTGTCAGCGTAAAGCGTACAGCGGTATGGGCGCAGCGGAATCTATACTTGAAAGACATGCCGAAGACGGAAAGCTCGATTCGGACGATACAGATTCCGGAACAAACGTCGAAAGCGCTGAAACGGTGGAAACTAGCTTGCCCGGCCAACTCGTTGAAACTGGTTTTCCCGAGTCCGAAAACTGGTGGAATCCTCTACCCGAATTCCCTGGACAAGGCATTCCAGAAAGCGGTGCGTGGTGCCGGCGTTCCGGAGATCTCTTTCCACGGATTGCGGCACACCTTTGCAACGACATTGCTGGCGAACAACGTGAATCCGAAAATCGTCCAGGAAATGCTGGGTCACGCCACGATCAAGACCACGATGGACACCTATTCGCATGTACTGCCAAATATGCAGCGCTCAGCGGCTGAGCAACTCGGAGCCGTTTTATTTTAAATTTACGATGTGGGCAAAATGTGGGCAAAATCGATTTTTGAGCCTTTAAACCGCGTAACTACGGGCTTGAATATAGTTTGACTCGAATTGCACGCTTGCTTGCAAAATGTTGTTCCGCAAAGCGAATTCGTACGAAATTTCGCCGTGTGTCCAGTGCTTCTTGTGTTCCAGCGAACCGACGCCCATTTTGCGAAACGCTTCGAGATGATCTTCCGTCAGCACTTTCCGCGCATGTTTCAGTTCGCCGTTGCGCGCTTCCAGCGGATCATGGCGGATGCCGAATTTCCCCACAATATTGTTGCGGATTTGAATAAAAACGACGCCGGAAGACAGATATGCCAACTCCTCTTTGATTTCCCGGAATACAAGATCCACTTGCCGCGCCAAAGACATTTGCTCCAGTTCCACCAATTTCCCACCTTCCATAAATTTGATTATTATCCATGTTAAGCGATTTTCAGGACTGTAGGCTTATTATAATCCGCCTTTACCCCTATTTACAACATAAATTTTGCATGTTTTCCACTTTTTTCGGCAAAAATTTCGCCTTCTTTTTAGACAACAATAGACCGTTTTCAACTGTGATGGTATAATGGAAGTAATTTCCCCCAAGGAAAATACTGATAAAAGGGGTTTGGTCTATGCACTGGTTAAGCTCTTTGTCATTCAAACAGAAACTTCTTGTCGGATGCTACGCGATTGCCGGCGTCTTCTCGATCGCTTTTCTGCTTGTCCTGTTTGCGTCAAACGTTAATCTTTGGCTGGGACTGATTATTTTGGTCGCCCTTCTCGGAATCAGTTATCCGCTGATCGGTTTTCTGGAAAAAATACTGACCGAACAAATCACCGATATTACACAAGTGGCTTCGGCAATTGCCAAAGGCGACTTTTCACAAAGGGTGCACATCCGCTCAGACGACACGCTGGGCGGGCTGGCGGACGCGTTTAACAAGATGATCGACAAACTCCGCGATATTTTGAAAGAAACCACGAATATTACGAAACACGTTTCGGATACAAGCAAAGACATTTACTATAAAAATCAAAACCTGAAAGATGTTTTAAGCCAGGTCACTTTCTCCTCCAACGAACTGGCGACCGGCGCATCACAAATTTCTGAAGAAGTGGGCAATATCTCCACGGCGATCAAGGAAATAGAAGGAAGAATCACAAACTATACGCAATCTTCGCAAGAGATGCGCCAACGTTCCGAGCAAACCGTCGCGCTGGTCGAAAAAGGCCGGAAATCGGTGGAAACACAAAATGAAGGAATGCGGAAAAACGTGGAAGCGACCGGAATCGTCGCCAAAACGATCAGCGAGTTGGCGCAACAGGCGCAGGGCATACATAAAATTACCCAAACCATATCGGAAATCGCCGAGCAAACAAACCTGCTTTCCTTGAACGCTTCGATCGAAGCGGCAAGAGCGGGCGAACACGGGCGGGGTTTTGCCGTCGTCGCGCAGGAAGTGCGCAAATTGGCGGAAGAATCCACTGCTTCCACCCGGGAAGTTTTCAATCTGGTCAGCCGCATCGAACAGGGAATTCGTCAGGCTACGGAGAACATCAACGCCAACGAAGAAATCGTAAAATTGCAAAATGAAATGATCCAGGAAACGGAACGCGTCTTTGCGCAAATCGTCGAGAGCGTCAAATTTATCTCGGATCAGATTTACGCGTTCGCCAAGGAAACGGATTCGATGCTGGAAAGCGCCCAGACCATTTCGAACACAATGGAAAACATATCGGCGATCACGCAGCAATCAGCCGCGGGTACGGAACAAGTTTCCGCATCCATGAACGAACAAATCGCCGCTGTGGAAAGCATGGTCGCGCAAGCCGAGCAAATGACGCATATCGTCACACAACTGCAGCAAACGATTCAAGTGATCAAAATCTGAGCCGCCAATAACGTTCACCCCCTCCCTTATTAGTCCTGGGAGGGGGTGTTTTCTGCTTCCGTCAGGCGTAAAAATTCAGCGATATCTTTTTGCACGACATCCACGGCGCTTTGCCAAAACGCTTCCCCGGTCAGATCCGCCTGCAAATGTTTTTGCGCAAGCTGTTCCACCGTCATGGCGCCGGTATCCCGCAACAGATTCACGTACCGCTGTTCAAACGAGCTTCCTTCCTGCAATGCGCGGGCGTAGATGCCCGCACTGAACAAATATCCGAACGTATAAGGGAAATTGTAGAACGGGTAGGATGTAATGTAGAAGTGAAGTTTCGACGCCCAAAACTGCGGGTGATATTCGCCCAAAACGCCGCAGAACGCCTCTTTCTGCGCTTCTTCCATCAGTTCATGCAATCGTTCAACGCTGACCCTTCCCCGCTTTCTTTCTTCGTAAAAGCGCGTTTCAAACAAAAACCGGCAGTGAATATTCATGAAAAAGGTGACGACGTTCCCCGCTTTTTCCGCCAGCAGCGCCAGTTTTTCGCCGCGGTCCGCCGCCATGTTCACCGCAGCGTCGGATACAATCAACTCGGCGAACGTAGAAGCGGTTTCGGCGACGTTCATCGCATATTGCTGCAGCATATCCGGCAAATCGTCCATAACATGCTGGTGAAACGCATGTCCAAGCTCATGGGCAAGCGTGGCCACATTATCTTTTGTGCCGGCAAACGTCATAAATATGCGGGATTGCCGTTTCAGCGGAAATGATGTGCAAAACCCGCCGGGACGTTTCCCCGGACGGTCTTCCGCCTCGATCCAGCGCTCGGCAAAAGCCATTTTGGCAAACTCGGCCATCCGGGGACTGAATTTGCCGAATTGCGTAATGATCAATTCCGCCGCCTCATCGAATGTAACCGATTCCTGGACAGAAAAAACCGGCGCGTCCACATCATACCAGTTCAGCGCCGGTATGCCGAAAATTTCCGCTTTCCGCTGTAAAAATTGGACGCATGCCGCTTTATTTTTTTCAATTGTCCGCCACATGGCCGCAAGTGTTTTCGGCGACATTCTGTTGATGAGCAAAGGCTCTTTCAGCACCTCGTCCCAACCCCGATGCTTATACAACTGCAACCTGAAGCCGGCCAAATGATTCAAGGCGTCGCCGCAAAAATCGGCTGCGTCCTGCCATGCCTTCGTCCACGCGGCAAACATCCGCTCGCGTTCCTTGCGATTTGCCGAATGCAGCAAATTGTGCGCCTGGCCGACAGACAACATTTTGGACGCTCCATCCTGTTCGAACGGTATTTGCATCGAACCGACGACCGTATCGTACAATTCGCTCCAACCGTGATAACCGTCCACCGCCAAATCCGCCGCGAGCGATTCGAGTTCGGACGGCATTTTGGCCAGCGCCAGCGTCCGGCGTTCGTTCAATACAAACGCAAGTTGGCGCAAATCGGGCGTTTGCATAAGCTTCGCCCATTCCGCGTCGCCGATGCCGGTTAAGCATTTGTCGAAACCGGTCATGGCGGAAATGTACGCCGCGTGCAGTTCCTTCACCGTGCCGGAGAGCGCCGTTGCCTTTTTATCTTTTACGTCTTGCGCCTCCAGACACGCAACGAATGAGTCCGCTTCGGTCAGTCGCGCGGAAACGCTTTGAACCGCCGCTATCGCCGCCGGCAGCGCGTCTTTTTGCAAATCGGCCGTTTGTGCCCGCAGCGAATCGATATCGGCGGCCAACTGTGTCAGAAATTGGCGAAATTCGGCCGAATCGCTGCCGCCGGAAAAAATAGTTGCCAAATTCCAGGTTTGTTTGCGTTCAGTATCCAATCATGCTCACCATCCCTTTAATGATATGAATATCAGGCATTTTCCGCCTCACGCATTTCCGCAGGAAGTTCCATCTTGGACGAAAGCATCTCATCCCTGATTAGCGCCCATTGATCGCGCGCTTTTTTGATTATCGCCGCATCCATGATGCGTTTGTCCTGAATGATGCGGGAAAACCATTTTACCGCTTCCTGATACGACTTGATTCTGCGGTAGAGTTCGCCGATCACATACATCAGCTTCGCATTATTGATTTCCATTCCTTCACGTTCGTAAACAGCGATATAGGCATCCAGCGCAAATTTGAGAAATTTTTCTTCCTGCTCCCAATCGTCCTTCTCGCGGTACAGCCACGCGATATGATGCAATAGCCCGGCAATGACGCGCTCTTTTTCACCGATCAGTTGGGCGCAAATCAGTCCGAGCTTGAAGGTCGCAAGCGCCTGATCCCAATCGCGTTCACCGCCATAGTCTTTTTTCGTCCAATGCGCGCTCACTTCGCTGCGGATTTTCTCCACTTGCTGCTGGTTCAATTTTTCCGTGAAACTTTCCGAACACGAATAGCCGCAATGCGGACAAACCCGGATGACGTAATAATCGGGATTGATCCCATTGTATTTCTGGTAAAAGTCAGTATCCTTGGCAACCGGTTTTTTAAAACTCGGCCGGACCTTGGATGTTGCGAACGTATCGCCACAACAGGCGCATTTTACATTCGTTTGGTATAAAGGTTCCATTACTTATGCACTCCCCGCCTTGTGTCGCATTTCTAACATATAGTCAGATTATACCACTTTCAACCTGCATTCGACACCGGCGGTCCTGTTCATATTGTTGCCGTCCGGTCATGTCCCGCATCCGCGTTTCATAAAATGAACCGATAGCTTTTGAGGCAATAAAGTCGGAGTGGTTGGCACATGATCCGCAACCATTTATGGCAACCCGTCTTGATCGGCTGCGCCCTCGCCGCGTTGCTTTCGCTCTTTATCATGTACCCCGGGCAAGCGTTGGCCGCCGCCGTACGCGGGATGGCCGTCTGGTGGGAAATCCTGTTTCCCGCTTTATTCCCTTTCTTTGTCATATCCGAGCTGTTATTCGGCTTCGGCGTTATTCATTTTTTCGGGACGATTCTGGATCCTCTGATGCGCCCTTTGTTTAAGGTGCCGGGGATTGGCGGTTTTGTCATGGCGATGGGTTTCGCCTCCGGTTATCCGGTCGCCGCGCGGCTTACCGCGCAACTGCGCGAGCAGCGGCTGATCAGCCGAATCGAAGCGGAACGGCTTGTGTCGTTCGCTTCGACGTCGGACCCGATTTTTCTGATCGGGGCGGTGACGGTCGGATTTTTCGGCAATCCGCAATTGGCCGGAGTTCTGGCGCTGTCCCATTACGGCGGAGCCGTCGCTGTCGGGCTTATGCTGCGCTTTTACGGCCGCAATCAGCGGACCGTCGAAGGTCCAAGACCGCATGGACAGCCACCGCTCATCGTGCGCGCTTTCCAGGCCATGCATGAAGCCAGAATCCGGGACGGCCGGGAATTCGGCGCCGTTATGCGCGACGGGGTGCAGACGTCGATCCGCATGATCATCGTGGTGGGGGGATTGGTCGTCTTTTTTTCCGTCGTGCTGGAACTCTTGTCGCTCGTATCGCTACTTGATTCGCTTTCGTTCGCGGTCAAACGCCTCCTGACTTTGGCGGATTTGCCCCATTCTTTAAGCGAGGCGGTCGTAAACGGATTTTTTGAAGTGACATTGGGCGCAAAGGCCGCAGGGCACGCGCCGGGCGCGGAATTGTTGCCGAAAGCGGCGGTCGCCGCTTTTGTCCTATCATGGAGCGGTTTGTCTGTGCATGCGCAAATTGTCAGCTTGCTTGCCCGCACGGATGTGCGCTATGCCCCGTTCTTGTTTGCCCGTATGGCGCATGGGCTGATCTCTTTTGCCATCGTCTTGGCCGCGTGGCGGCAAATCCCCGCGAATCCGGCCGTTTATCCCGTTTTCCATTTGTCCGCCGCGGGCATCCGTCATCCCGGAGCCTTTTTTGCCGCCGGCGCCTTTGTGTCGGCCGTTTGGCTTTGCCTGTTGCTCGCCGCCCTGATTATCGCTTCGCTCTTTTTCCATTGTTTTCTGCGCAAGGTTTGATTATGATGAGGAAGGTGACTGTTTTGACCTGGTGAATTAAATCGTTGGAGGTTGGCGTGTTGAATTATAGCATTGTATCACGGGGAGACAGCGTTTCCGAATCTGTCGGCGAACAGTTTCGCCGCGCCGCCGGCGCGCGGGGGATGAACGAACAGACGGAAAAGCCGGACGTAGTCGTTTCGATCGGCGGAGACGGCACGATGCTGAAGGCGTTCCACCAATACAGCGAAAAGTTGGCGTCCCTTGCGTTTGTCGGCGTGCATACGGGGCACCTCGGCTTTTTTGCCGATTGGCGCGCAGATGAGGTGGAGCAATTAGTCGAAATGATGGCGGAAAATGACTTGCTGGAAAAACGGATCGTCCGCTATCCGCTGGTGGAAGTTACCGTGGATTACGGCACGACGGTGAAAACGTACCATGCCCTGAATGAATTTACATTAAAAGGCGTGGGCAGCATGTTCGTTGCCGGCATCCATATTAATGACGAACTGTTTGAAATGTTTAGGGGAGACGGAATCTGCATCTCCTCGCCAATCGGAAGCACCGCATATAACAAAAGTCTCGGCGGCGCTGTGATTCATCCCGCTCTCGAGTCTTTGCAAATCGCGGAAATTGCCTCCATCAACAACCGTTTATTTCGTACATTGGGTTCGCCGATCATTTTGCCGAACCATCATCATTGCGACATCAAACCGAACCCGGAGCACAGCATTCAGTTGAACGTTGATCATTTGCAGATCGGCTCCGAACGGGTAAAATCCATACGCTGCAAAGTGGCGGAGCAAAAAGTCGCATTTGCGCGTTTTCGTCCGCTTCCTTTTTGGACAAGGGTGCGCGAAGCGTTTATCGGAAACGGGCACTAAAAAAACCTGGCTTATCGCCAGGTTTTTTT
This sequence comes from Bacilli bacterium, assembly GCA_036381315.1. Lineage (NCBI taxonomy): Bacteria > Bacillati > Bacillota > Bacilli > Bacilli bacterium. Next base: position 7,740 of record DASVDB010000017.1, read on the forward strand.
ATTTCTTCTGTTCGGCGCCTCCGCTTCCAGCAACTTCGCCGCCGGCCGCATGCGCGCTTTTGCCGGAGCGGCCAACCCGCTCCAGCACAAAATAGGCGCAGCCAAAGTTGCAATATTCGTTCAAATAATCGCGCAGGCAGGCGATGCTCGTTTCTTTCGTGGCTTTTCCGCTGTTTTCCCGAAAAAAGCCTTTGAGACGCAGCTGATTGTATCCCCAATCGCCCACTATATAGTCGTAACGGTCGAGCACTTCGCTATAACGTTCGCGGAACGCTTCCAGGTTCCAGCCGTTTTTATAATCTTCCGCCAACTCAAACACTTTATCCGCTACCCGGATCATGTTTTCCCTCTCCCGAAAGAAACGCTTTGTTTCACTCATGAATAGCCCTCATCCGCTGCGCCGCCGCCTGGGCTTGTTCCCGCGCATGGTAGGAGCTGCGCACCAGCGGCCCGGCTTCGACATGACTGAATCCGCGCTTCATGCCTTCTTCTTTCAGCATTTTGAATTCATCGGGGGTATAATATTTTTTGATTTTTAAATGTTCTTTTGTCGGCTGCAAATATTGGCCGATCGTTAAAATATCCACGTTTATGCTGCGCAAATCGTCCATGGTCTGCAATATTTCTTCCAGACGCTCGCCCAGACCGACCATCATGCTGGATTTCGTCGGAATATGCGGTTTCAGCATTTTGGCGCGTTCGAGCAATTCCAGCGAGCGACGGTACTTCGCCTTCGAGCGCACCCTGTCGGATAACCGTTCCACCGTTTCGACGTTGTGGTTCAGCACATCCGGGTTCGCATCCATTACAATTTTAAGCGCATCAAGGCTCCCCCCGAAGTCGGGAATCAGCACTTCCACCGCGCATAACGGGAGTTTCCTGCGCACCGCTCTGATCGTTTTGGCAAAAACGCTTGCTCCTCCGTCCGCCAGATCGTCCCGCGCAACGGAAGTAACGACGACGTGCTGCAATCCCATTTGGACCGCCGCATCGGCTACTCGTTCGGGCTCAGCCAAATCAAGCTCGTTCGGCAAGCCGGATTTGACCGCGCAAAAACGGCAGTTGCGCGTGCATGTATCGCCCAAAATCATAAAGGTGGCGGTGCGGTTTGCCCAACACTCGTGAATATTGGGACACTTCGCTTCCTCGCAAACCGTGTGCAAGGTTTTTCCCCGCATGATCTGCTTTAATTGCTTGAAATTCTCGCCTTTCGTCAATTGTATTTTCAGCCAATCCGGTTTTCTCTCCGGCAGTTCGGACAATGTCATGAAGGCCCCCCTGTAACTCGCTTTCCCGATGGAAAGCGGCATTGTGTGATCTGTCTGACGTATTACTTATTATATCATGATTGAGCAGACAATCCACTTTTTACTCATAAGATGTTAGAAAAGTGCTTGAAGGAGGTCCTGTTGTGCGCGATCTGGAAAGCGTGCTGCGCCGTGTTAAAACCGGAGAATTATCCGTAGAGGAAGCGTTGCGGCAATGGAACAACAGCCAAACCGCCCGGTCGGCCGATTTTGGCATTGCCAGTATCGATTCGGACCGTGGCGGAGGATTGGGCTTTCCCGCAGTGATTTGCGGATATGCGAAAACTCCCGGGCAAATCGCCGCGATTTTCCGCAAACACATGGAACATGCCGACAGGGTGATTGCCACGCGGGTTGCGCCGGACAAAGCGGAAGCGGTCAAACAAGCCGTCCCGGAAGCCACTTACCACGAAACCGCCGGGCTGTTCACCTGGTTTAAAAGGCCGATTTTGCGCGTCCATCCCGGTTTTGTCGCGGTTGTTTGCGCCGGCGCTTACGATTTGCCTGTCGCGGAAGAAGCGGCAATCGTTTGCGAAGCGATGGGCAATCAGGTCAAACGGATTTATGATGTCGGCGCCTCCGGCATCCCAAAACTTTTTGCCCGTCTGGATGATATTCGCGCCGCGAATGCCGTTGTCGTCATCGCCGGAATGGAAGGCGCTCTGGCAAGCGTTGTCGGCGGGCTCGTCGCAAAGCCTATCATCGCCGTACCGACCAGCGCCGGTTATGGGGCCCATTTCGGCGGCATATCGGCGCTTTTGTCCATGCTGAACACCTGCGCGCCCGGCATCGCCGTCGTCAATATCGACAACGGCTTCGGCGCAGGGTACTACGCCGGGCTGATCAATAACCGCGATTCATGAAGCCCGCGTTATTTCCCGCGCTCCACAGTTTGCCTTCGCCCACAACCGGATAATTTTATTTGGTTTGTTCATCTTAAAAATATAAATGACCACGGGAGGAGTTCGTGTGAAGCGCGCAAAAATGCTTGAGCGCATCATGATTTGCTATGCATTTATTGGTTTGGCCGCTCTTTTTACCAGTGCTTCCACTTACGCTTTAAATCCATCCGAACAATATGCGGAAAGAAAAAATTTGCTCGACCAGGTAAGCGCATTGACCGGCATTCCCTGGCATTATTTGGCCGCCATTGACCAATATGAACGCACGCTAACGATTGCCAACAAGCAAAAACGCCCGCAGGGGAAAGGGCTCTCCTCCATCTATATTTCCCCCGCCGATTGGTCGGGGCCTTTAAATCCGAATCAAAACGATACAAATCCGACATCCATACAAATATTCGGCGGATTCGGCAAGGACGGCGACGGCGACGGCAAAGCCGACCGGGAAAACGATTTTGACGTGCTGGGAAGTATCGCCCATTTTTTATTGGAAAAAGGAACGTCGTGGCAAGATTTTCGCATCGCCCTTTGGGAATATTACCACAACCCGCGGAGTGTGCAGCGCATCAGCCAATTTGCCAAAATCTACGCAACATTCGGCACGCTGCATCTGGACAGGCGGGTCTTCCCGCTCCCGCCGCGCACCAACTACTCGTACCGCAGCACATGGGGCGCCGGGCGAAGCTGGGGCGGGTATCGCATTCATGAAGGCACGGATATTTTTGCCGGCTACGGCGTGCCGGTGCGCAGCACCAGCTACGGCGTAATCGAAATTAAAGGGTGGAATAGGTACGGCGGATGGCGTGTCGGCATTCGCGACATCCAAAACGTGTACCACTACTATGCGCACTTATCCGGTTTCGCGAAAGGTCTTACCGTGGGACAGGTTGTGAAACCCGGCGACGTGATCGGCTGGGTTGGCAGTTCGGGATACGGCAAACCGGGAACGCAGGGCAAATTTCCGCCTCATCTGCATTACGGATTGTATCGCGACAGCGGTTTATCCGAATGGCCGTTCGACCCTACGCCATATTTGCACAAATGGGAGCGCGACGAGCGCATGGCGAAGCGGCAAAAACGATATTAGCGGACCGGCTAATTCGTGATCGTCAATGAACTCGCCCCTGACGAGCCTTGATTCGGCGGAGTTGCTCCGCTTTCCGGCTTCGCAAGCCCCGCATCCGGCAGCGACAGGGTGGGCGGTAACGGATCGGAGTCGCCGATCGGATTGCCTTTATTGTCCACGTAATACATCGGCACATCGCCAACGACCAGCAAATAAGAAATGGGTATTTCCGTCGAAACCAGTTCGGGCTGCGTTTCGAACGGAATAATAATCGTCACTTCCGCCATGATCCGGATGTAAACCTCTACCAACAGCATATTGATGCCCGCATCTTTTTGCCGCGTGTTGAGATCGACTTTTACCGCGCCGGCGCGCACGAATTTTATGGGAATGTTCGGACCGAAAGAGGCGAGTATCGCACTGTTGAAAGCTTGCCCGAGCGGGATGTAATCGGGCCTGTTTTGCAATTTGTCCAACGTTTCCTCCACGGTTTTGACCGTTTCCGCGGCAATGCGCATATGCTCCGCGTAATTCAGCATAAAGCCCGTTATTTTTCCCTTTTCGTCGGTTTTCCAATCAACCAGTTCCTCAAAATTGGTTCCCTGCGATATCCGTTCGTTTATGGAGGTATTAATCGCTTCCGTGGCCATTTGCTTGATCCGAACCGTGGCAACGTTCATCAGCGGCACGCGCAGATGCCTTTCCACATAAATAAATGATTGCAGGGCAAAAAACAACATAAGCAGGGTTACGACTGCAAATACCTTGGCTCTGCCGATGCGTTTTTTCGGTTTGCTTTTCCATCCGCGCACAGGTTTGATCGTCTGCACCAGGGGTCCTCCGGTTCGCAATTTCGCCGCCTTTGCTAATGCTTATGCATTTGTGCGCCATTTTTTCCCTTGTAATTATTACGTATTCTCGTTATAATCAACGTAAAAATGTAAGATGCCGTAAATTTATATGCAATTTTCGCCAAAATTTTCACGTATGACCACCCTTGGACAACCTGCGTTGGGGGTTACACATGTTCAATGATGCCGCACAATCACGGAAAAACGATATCGATATCGAACAGATGATCGACCAAAACGATTTTTATCATGTTGTGCAGCCTATTATCCGGCTTCAGGATAAACGAATTATCGGATTTGAAGCGCTGCTGCGATCGGACCGCGAGCAAAAAACAGACAAGCTGTTCAGTCAGGCGTCGTCGCAGGGCCAATTATTCAATATCGACACCATTTCCCTGTATCGCGCGATGGAAACCTTCGAATATGCCTCTTCCAATTTCCAGTTGGACACGAAATTGTTTCTGAATGTATTTCCCTCCACTTTGCTTCACAGCGACTTCTCCGCTTTTATGCAAACGGCGCTTAATCGTTTTTCCATCAAACGGAACCAAATCGTGATTGAACTGAACGAAACCTATGACGAGGAACTGTTGCGCAATATCGATCTGCTTTGCGACAAAATCGATTTGTGCCGGTCATGGGGTTTTTTGATTGCGTTGGATGATGTCGGAGTTGGCGCCGCCGACATTAAAAAAATGATCGAGTTTGCGCCCGATTTCATCAAATTGGACCGTTACTTTTCGGAAAACCTGGCGCAATTGGAAAAGAAACAGATGCTGCTGAACCTGATGGTGCAGTTTTGCAGCGGGGACAGTTCCCTGATTTTGGAGGGCATCGAACGCGAGGAAGATATGCTGACCGCGCAAAAGTTGGGAATAGAGTACGGGCAAGGATATTACCTGGGCTACCCCGAATGCCCGCTAGGGGAACGGTAAAAAGAAAAATCACATACATTCGCGTATATTGGTCGCCAAGTACGTTCGTGTGGCAACATTTCGGTGATATTAGCGCCTTTGCCGGACCGTTTCAAACAGCAAGACCGAGGCGGCGATGGCGGCATTTAGCGACTCCGCTTTTCCCGGCATCGGAATTTTTACCTGCAGATCAACATTCGCGGCAACTTTGGGGGAAACGCCGTTCGCCTCATTGCCGATCACAATCCATGTAGGCCTGCGTAAATCAAGCTCGTAGCAGTCTTTTGCCGCTTGCAGGCTTGTGCTTACGATTTGCAAATCCGGTGCATGCAATGTTTTGCGCAGACGAAAAAGCTCGTCCAGATCGCATTCGATAACCGGTATATGAAACAGCGACCCCATGGTGGAGCGAATGGTTTTGGGATTGTACATATCCACGCTGCCGCTGCCGACAATGACCGCATCGGCCGCCGCGGCGTCGGCGCTTCGGATGATGGTCCCCAAATTGCCCGGATCCTGAACGCCGTCGATCACAACGGCAAGTTTCGCCTCGGCCAATGCCGCGGCGTCAAGCCCGGGATCGGCCCGGCGCACGATTGCGCATACACCCTGCGGCGTTTTCGTATCGGCAATTTTGGTTAACACGGCGCCGCTTGCCGCTACCCAGTCCAAATAAGCTTCCCCGGCGCAATTGCTGATTGCTTCCGGCAAGCCTTTTTCCGCGTCATAAATAATGGTTTCGACCGGAGCCCGCGACGCGAGCGCTTCCTGCACCAAATGAACGCCCTCAATCAGAAAGCGGCGCTCTTTATCCCGCCCTTTTTTCGTCAGCAAATCCGCCCATGCCTTTACTTGCGGATTGTGTGGAGAAGTGATCTGTCTTGGCCTCATTTGGAAAACAACACTTCAAAATTATGCAAGTCTTCGTTGTCGCCAATTACGACAAGCGTGTCGTCCTGACCGATCACATCGTCCGCATGGGGGGCGATATTCATTTTTTCTCCGTTCTTGATCGCCATCACGCTGCAGCCGTATTTGGCGCGAATATCCAATTGCTTGAGAGTCCGCCCGACCATTTGCGGCGACGCTTTGATTTCCACAATGCTGTAATCTTCGGAAAGCTCGATATGGTCAAGAATGCTCGGGCTGATCAAGTTATGCGCGACGCGTTGGCCCATATCCCGCTCGGGATAAATGACCTTGTCCGCGCCGATCCGTTTCAACACTTTGCCGTGAAGCTCGTTTTGCGCTTTGGCGATAAGCTGCGGCACGCCCATTTCCTTTAAGATCAGCGTCGTCAAAATACTGGCCTGAATATCCTGGCCAATGGCGACGACCACCACGTCAAAATTGCGAATGCCCAACGCGCGCAGCGCCTCTTCATCCGTGGAATCGGCCTGCACGGCTTGCGTGGTCATCGCGACGACTTCCTGCGTCCGCGTTTCGTTCGCGTCAATCGCCAATACTTCATATCCCAGATTAAATAACGTTCTCGCCACGCTGGAGCCGAATCGGCCCATGCCGATAATGGCAAACTGTTTCTTCATCGGCCAAATCCGCCTTTCTTCCACTGCTAATCCAAATATTTTCTACATTATAGCAACATGCGCAAACATACGTCAAAACAGCAAAAACGCGTATGGGAACTGGCACAACTGCGCATATTATCCGGTATAGGCTTCCGCATGGGAATCTTCAGGAGGTGCCTGCATGATATTAAATTTGCGACAAGCCATTGTTGAACGGGTCAAAGATAAATCTGCCGAAGAGCTGACGGATATCATCGAAGGTTCCATCGACGGCGACGAAAAAGCGCTGCCGGGGCTTGGGGTTTTGCTGGAAATTATCTGGAAAAACAGCGAACAAGGTGTGCACGACCAAATGGTTTCCGCCCTGGAGCAACACCTGCATTCAACCGCCCCGAACCGCTAAACTCTAGGCGCCGTTTCCATAAATTGCACGTCCGGATTGCGTTCCGCGGCGGTCCTCAATGCATATTCATTTTCAAACAAGGCTACGTAATTGCCGTTCTTGTCCGTTACCAGCATGGAATTGATGCGGAATTTGCCGGGATCGACTTTGCCGCCGACGACCCAACGCGCGAATTGATACGGCGTACGAAACAATTCCACGTCGACCCCATATTCCATTTTCATCCGGTATTCGAACACTTCAAATTGCAGTTGGCCGACGACACCGAGAATCGTATCTTCAAATCCGACCGTTTTGAATACCTGGATGGTGCCCTCTTCCGTGAGTTGATCCAGCCCTTTTTGGTATTGCTTATGCTTGAGGGCGTTTCTTGTTGTCACTTTGCAAAATAATTCCGGAGAAAAGGTGGGCAGTTCGTCGAACGTTTTCGCCTCACCTTGGCACAAGGAATCGCCGATGCGAAAGATGCCCGGATCAAAAAGCCCGATGATGTCGCCGGGATAAGCTTCCTCGACGATTTCCCGATCTTGCGCCAAAAATTGCTGCGGCTGCGACAGCTTGATGTCTTTGCCCGCCCGCACATGGCGCACCGCCATCCCGCGGCTGAATTTGCCCGAGACGATTCGCAAAAACGCGATCCGATCCCGATGAGCCGGATTCATATTCGCTTGAATCTTGAAAATATAACCGGAGAAGTTCGCATCCGTCGGGTCGATTTTGCCTTTGTCGCTATTGCGCGGCGCAGGCGCCGGGGCTAACGACAAAAAGTTTTCGAGAAACGTCTGCACGCCGAAATTATTGATCGCGCTGCCGAAAAATACAGGCGTCAGTTGCCCTTGCCCGACCTTTTCCAAATCGAACGGATCGCCCGCCACATCCAATAGTTCAAGCTGCTCATTCAATTGCGCGAATAAATGCTCCCCGGCGATGTTTTGGATAACGGGATCGGAATAGCCGCTCGTGTCGCGAACTTCGATATGATCGTGGCTGTCGCCCTGAAACAATTCCACCCGCACTTTCTGCCGATCATATATGCCGCACAGTTGGCGGCCCTGGCCAATCGGCCAATTCATCGGATACGAACGAATGCCCAGCACCTGCTCGATTTCTTCCAATAAATCAAAAGGATCGCGTCCTTCGCGGTCCAGTTTGTTGATAAATGTAAAAATCGGAATGCCGCGCATCCGGCAAACCTGAAACAATTTTTTCGTTTGCGCCTCGACGCCTTTCGCCGAGTCGATCAGCATGACGGCGCTGTCGGCGGCCGTCAGCGTGCGGTATGTGTCTTCACTAAAATCCTGGTGGCCGGGGGTATCCAAAATATTGACGCGATGTCCGTTGTAATCAAATTGCATGACGCTTGATGTAACGGAAATGCCGCGCTGTTTTTCGATTTCCATCCAGTCCGACGTCGCATATTTGCTCGCCTTGCGCGCTTTAACCGTACCGGCCAGGCGGATTGCCCCGCCAAACAGCAGCAGTTTTTCCGTAAGCGTCGTTTTCCCCGCGTCGGGGTGGGAGATGATGGCAAACGTTCGGCGCTTCTTAACTTCCTCGACCAATTGACGGTCGAAAATCGTGTGACTCATCTGTCATTCCCTTTCGTTGTTGTCTCATCGGTTGGTGTCTGTTTCGAGCCTGTTTTGAGCCTGTTATGAGCCTGTTATTTCAGCAAGAATGCCCGCGCCGGCGCGGCCTCGATCCCGGTCAATTTGAGCGGAGCCACCACCAGGAAATAATTGCCGGCCGGCACATCCTTTAGCCGCAGCCCTTCGACAATCAAAATGTTCCGCCGCATCAAGGTCTTGTGCGTTTCATGTTCCGGCTGGGCGCGTTCGATGCCGAGACCGTCGGTGCCGACGCCGCGCACGCCGATTTCCGCCAAATAATCCGCACCGTCCGCATTTAAATAGACGAACTGAAAATCAAAGTCTTCCGAGAACGAATTGCGCGTTTTGCACAGGATCCATTCATCCTTTTGGATGGCAAAACGTTTCAGGTGTTCACGCCCGATCGATTCGGAAACTTCGGTCAAATCCAGCACGCGCGCCGGTCCAACCAATTGCTCAAGCGCGATCGTTTCAATGGTTTCGCCCCCCGCAATCATATGCAAGGGGGCGTCCAGGTGCGTGCCCGTATGCGCATCCATGCTGATGCGCGTCTCATAGGCGCTGGCGGTGGAAAAATCCTGCATAACCTGTATGACCGGACGCTTCTCTTCCTTGTTCTTGTACACTTGCATGCCCGGACTGATTGTCATGGAAATATCGTAGATCGTCACGACCAGTTAACCCCGCTTTCGTCTTGTCCGTTGACGGGCCACCATTTAAACCCGTCTTTGGCCAGTAGTTCGTTTGCTTTATCCGGCCCCCAGGAGCCGGCAGGATAAAATTGCAATTCGCCCTGGTTTTCTTGCCACGCTTTGGCGATCGGATCGACAAATTCCCAGGCGTGCGAAACTTCGTCCCAACGCGTAAAGTACGTCGAATCGCCGCGCACGGCATCGAACAGCAACCGCTCATACGCTTCGGGAGTGTTGTAGCCAACCTGGCAGCTTTGGCAAAAATCCATTGCCATCGGGGTGATCGCCCATTCCGAGCCCGGTTGTTTGGCGTTAAAACGAACATAGATGCCTTCCATCGGGTGCACGCGAAACACGAGCAAATTCGGCTCCAGTTTTGTTTTCTGCGCAAAATAAATGTTTTTCGGAACGTTTTTGAATTCGACAACCACTTCCGTCGTCTTGACCGGCATCCGCTTGCCTGTGCGCACATAAAACGGCACGCCGGACCAGCGGAAATTGTCCACAAACACTTTGGCGGCAAAAAACGTCTCCGTCCCCGATTGCGGGTTTACGGAATCTTCGCCGCGGTACCCGGGAACCGGCTTCCCGTTCATGACGCCTTCCTGATATTGCCCGCGCACAACATTTTCCGCCACATCCGCCGGTGACGAATAGATCCGCAGCGAGCGCAGCACTTTCACTTTCTCGTCGCGGATATCCTCCGGATTCATTCGGCTCGGCGGTTCCATCGCGATCATGGCGATCATCTGCATAATGTGGTTTTGCGCCATGTCCCGCAGGGCGCCGGATTTGTCGTAATATCCGCCCCGCTCTTCCACGCCGACCGTTTCGCTTAAAGTGATCTGCACATTGGCGATATACTTGTTATTCCACAGCGGTTCGAAAAAGGCGTTGGAAAACCGGACGACTTCCAGGTTTTGCACCATTTCTTTACCCAGATAATGGTCGATCCGATAAATTTGCGACTCGTCAAACACTTCCCGAATGCTTTCGTTCAACCGTTTGGCGGAAGCAAGATCGTAACCGAACGGTTTTTCAATCACCACCCGGTGCCAGCCGCCGCTTTGCAGCAAACCGCCCTCGCGCAGATTCAAGGCCACCTGGCCGAACAATTCCGGAGCCAACGCGAGATAAAACAGCCGGTTCCCGGTTATGCCGAATTTTTCTTCCAATTGCGCGGTGCGGCGGTTCAGTTCGTGAAAGCCTTCCTGGTTGCCGCTGTCCAACGACATATAATGAAAATGCTCCGCAAATTTGTCCCATTGCGCTTTATCGTTCAATTTATGGCGGCCAAATTCGCCGATCGACTGATATACATCATCGCGGAATTGCTCGTTCGTTTTGCTGCGGCGCGCAAGCCCGATCACGACAAAACGATCGTTTAGCTTGCCGTCGCGGTATAAACTGTAGATTGCCGGAAAAAGCTTTCTTCTAGCCAAATCGCCGGTAGCGCCGAAGATGAAAAATGTAACCCCTTCTTGCGGATTGATCCTATCCATTTATTTTTCCTTTCCCGAATTTATCGATTCGTACCGTATTATGTATGTTTATTCATCGGTCTCTCAAGACAACAGTTTACCACAACTGTCCCATACAATTCCATTCATTCCCGCGAAAAAGAAGCCAACTCCGCTGTCGGCTTCTTTTTCATTCACAAGATCTGGCAAATTGTTGTGTTGGCGCCTAACGGCCTGCATGTTTGGCGACCGCTTCCCTGCTTTTTTCCAGATAAAACCGCGACTTTTCGTAATCCAGACTGGCAACGCCCAAATACAGGATATCGATTACGTTCAACTGTGTGATTCTTGACGACATGGCGCCGCTGCGAATTTCATTCTCGGTGGAGGAGATGAACAGGGGGAAATCCGCATGTTGGCTAACCGTTGTATTTCCGTATTTCGTAATACTGATCGTAGCCGCGCCGTTGTCATTCGCATATTGCAAACATGACACAACATGCGCAGTTTCGCCGGAATACGATATCCCCACGGCGACATCGTTTTTTGTTAAAGTGACTGCGGAAGTCAGCTGCATATGCGGGTCTGTAAATGAAAAACAGGTTTTATTGATTCGCATGAATTTATGCTGTGCATCCAATCCAATCAGACTTGAAGCGCCCAATCCGAAAAAGAAAATCCTGTCTGCCTGAAAAATCGCCCGCACGGCTTTTTCAACCATCTTGTTGTCCAATATTTTAATGGTATCGCGAATGGACATCATGTTATTGTTTGAAACGGTATTGATGATGGAAGCAATCGAATCCTTCGGCAGAATTTCCTGATATCCCGCTTGCTCGCCATCGTATAAATCGCCCAGCACTTTAATTTTCAACTCATGGAAACCTTTCAGCCCCAATGATTTGCATAAGCGGATAATCGCCGCCTGGCTGCCGCCGCTAAGTTGCGCCAGCTGCGCAACCGACAAATTGATCAATTTTTCCGGTTGCCGCAATACGTAGTCGGCAATTCTTTTTTCGGATGGTGTCAAGGAGTCGCGAACTTCTCTAAGCCTTACCAATCCTCCGTTCAATTCGTTCCACCCCGATTTAAACTCGATTCTAAATTATACCGTTATTTATTATTTATAACAGATTTCTTAAAAGAATTGAACATTTCTTCCGGTCCATCTCTCCGGTAGCTTGAAAGCCTGTGCTCTTTTAAAACCGGCCGGGGCGCCGCGCACAATTGTCAATGCTTTGTAATATTCGATAAACGGGAAATTCGACGTTTCGCCGCGGGCATATGCATAAACATTCATTGCCTTGACCCATCTTTCGTACGCTTCGTCGGGAATTTCCACGAATACGTCCGGCTTGTAATCAAACGGATCTTCCCAGTTATCGGCAAAATACAGCTTTTCGGCCCGATGGGCCGGCAAAGCGCGTTCAATCGTTTTTAGAGCGGCGTAAAAGAACGCGTCTTTTACGATATAGTGCGTGTTGGCGTGGTCTTTGTGCATGCTGCCTTTCCAGTGCGTAATAATGATCGTCGGCTTTACCTCGCGGATTATGTCGGCGACCTGGTACTTTACTTCGTCATTGACGGGCAGTTCCGCGTCTTTATATTCAAGAAACCGCACGTCAGCGCCGATTATTTGCGCAAATTGTTCGGCTTCCGCTATTTTTTGTTTGGCATATTCGGCCGCGGATAATGTCGGGTGTCCTTTTTCACCGGGCGTCAGGTGCAAAAATGTCGCCTTGTGACCGGCCAGCACATATTTGGCCATCACCGCTCCCGCAGTTAAATCCATATCCCCGGCATGACCGCCGATAGCTAAAATGTGTTCCTGTTTATGTTCCATTTTCTGTTCTCCTTTATTTCGCGCATTAGCCCTTTACGCCCGTGTTCATCATGCCTTTTACATAATATTTCTGCAGGAAGATAAACACGAGCAAGACCGGTAAAATACTGATTACCAACCCTGCCATGACCAGCGGTTGCGTCAATGTCGGATCCAGATGTTCTTTCAGGGTCTGAATGCCGACAGGCAAGGTGGCCAAATTCTTATTGACCGAATTCATTAACAAGGCCCAAATAAATTCGTTCCAGCTATTGATAAATTCAAATATGGCCAAAGTCGCCAACGCCGGAATCGTCATCGGCAAAATGATTTGCGCAAATATCCGAAAATCGCCCGCGCCGTCGATGCGCGCAGCTTCCACATAGGCATCGTTGATGGTAATCATAAATTGCCGCATCAGAAAAATGCCGAAGGCGTTCACCATAAAGGGCAGAATCAGCGCCCAGATCGTCGTAGCCATGCCGCCGTGGCCGCCGTTGCCGAAAATATCGTTGCCGCCGGTCATCGGAAAATGCACCATGATATAAAAGTTCGGGATCAAAAACAAAAAGGTCGGAAACATCATGGTCGACAAAACAAATTTGAAAATCGCATTTCTGCCGGGAAACTTTAGCTTTGTCAAGGCATACGCGGACATCGAACTGGTTAAAAGCACAATCGCTGTCGTCAAAATCGAACGAAGCACGCTGTTGCGAAACAACAAACCCATATCAAGCAGCTCAAAAGCCATTTTATAATTTTCAAAATGGTATTCATCCGGCAAGAATTTGTAATAAAGACTGGCGAATTGGGCCGGCCCTTTAAAAGACGACATGAGCATGTCAAGAAACGGGAAAACCATCATGACACTGCCGACCACGACCACCAAATAAGAAAACCATGGAAATTTTCGCCGCTTCATCAGTAACTCTCCACCCCTCCCCGTTTAAATACCGCCAATTGGATAAGGGTAATAATGAAAATAAAGATAAACAATACAAACGCCATTGCGCTGGCCAAGCCCCAGTTGCTGTAGGTAAAGGCTTGATTATACATCTCGAGCCCGGCGACGTTCGTCGAGTTCCCGGGACCGCCGGTTTTCGTCATCACCAGCGTCAGCGTAAATGATTGCAACCCGGCTATAAAAGACGTAATCAAAACAAACAGAATGGATGGCTTCAAAAGCGGCAATGTGATATTCCAATAAATCGAAGTCGCTCCGGCGCCCTCGATTGTCGCTGCTTCATAATAATCATCGGGAATGGCCTTGAGGCCGGCAGTGAGAATAAGCACCGCACTGCCGATCCCAAACCACCCTTCCACCACGATAATGGATGCCAGCGCTGTTTGCGGGTTGCCAAGGAACGCAATTTGCTCAAAGCCCAGCGTTGTTAGAATACCGTTGATAAGTCCACTGGTCGGATCATACATATACAGCCAAACGTTCCCAACCGCAACGACTGTCGTTATCGTCGGCAGAAAATACAGCGTCCGCCAAAAACCTTCAAACCTTAATCTCGTTATCACGTACGAAATAATCACCGCAATGATAAAGGAAATAACCACTGAGCCGATTGCAAACGCGAAT
>DASVDB010000018.1 GCA_036381315.1 Bacilli bacterium
GGGTGGGTTGTGCGGGGAGGCGCCCCCAATTTAGCGCTGGGCGGGAAGGTTTGTGCAGGGGGAACGCCCGCGCTGTGCAGGGAGGGGCGTGCAGTGATCGTTGGGCAAGGTGGCATAACGTTAGCGGCTAAAAAAGCGGCCCGAATTGCGGAGCCGCTCTTTTGCCGGGATTGCCGGTTTTTTCGAATCTTAAGGATGATCTTTAGAATGATCGGGCTTTTGGCCGCCGACGCCGTACCGGTAAACAAGTTCTCCTCCGTTCCATCCTCCGTACAGAAGCGCAATAAACCCCAACCCGGAAAGCGCCAGGGCGATCGCCAGGATGCCGTCGCCCGGAGCCGTTTTGCCGAAACGGACAAAGAAACTGCCCGCAAACAGGGCAATCGCCGCGATCATTACCATCATATGGCGCATGGCAATGCGTTCCCGCGGCCCACCCGGCGGAATCGACACAAAATCGATCAGTCCGGTTATGAAGACAGGCAAGGAAACCACAAGGCCAATCGCCAGACACCAGAACGAGAACTCCCGCCAAAACCCGCCGCCGTTCCATGCTTCCAGCACGTCCCCCAACAACGAAACAGGCAAGAGCGCCATCGGAAAATGGGTGAGAAACGGATGCATAGGATGTCCCAAAAGCCTAAATTGTTTTTTCCGCGGCATAAATACGACGACCTTTTTTACAAAATTCCGATAAGCAACAGCACAAACGCGACAACCGCAACCAAAGCGTGGACGGCGATAAAGGACTTCGGATGTTGTTGGTCGCGAAGATGGTAAGAAAACAGGACAAATCCGCCCAACGCGGCAATGATGAAGAGAACCAGTGCGACAGTTGCCAATGTTCCCGCTTCGCCTTGCGCCACTCCGATAATCAGAAAAACGAGACCGGCGGCAGCAACCAATCCGTGAATGATCGACAACCACATCGGCATTTTTTGCCCGCGGGCCCGGAAAGAACCGAGAGCCAAGCCTCCCAACGCGGCGATCGCAAACAGGATTGCGGATATAGCAAGCATCCAAATCCCCTCCATATAAATGTAATTATTCTATTTTAATATTACATTTAAAGATTACCGCAATATTCATAATTGAGCAATAAATTTATTCATGCGACTTTTTCCGGTTTAAATGAACGAACGTGATGGCCAACGCCATCAGAAGCACGCAGCCTTTTATAATATCAAAAGCGTAATAGGGTAAATTCAACATGGTTAAACCATTCAGCAAAATGCCGATCAGCATCGCCCCGAAAAATGTTCCGATCACGTTCGGCTTGCCCGCCCCCAAAACGGAGTAGCCGACAAATACGGCGGCGACGGACTCCATCAATAACGGCGAGCCCGCATCGATTTGTCCCGAACCAACGCGGGCGGCAAACAAAATTCCAGCGATTGCGGCAAAGACGCCCGACAAAACATAAGCGAACAAACGCACGCGATTGACCCGAATGCCCGACAGCCGCGCGGCTTCCCGATTCCCTCCGGTAATGTACATTTGCCTGCCCCATCTTGTATAATGCAAAAACAGATGCGCAACGAGCACCGCAATCAGCATCATAATAACCGGTACCGGCACGCCCAACAATTTGCCTTGTCCGATCCAGAGAAACGATTGGGCAAATTCTCCGGGGGCCTTTGTTCCGTCCGTCATTTGCATATGATTGTATATGGAATAGCCGTGCGTGTAAGTTTTATGCACGCCGCCGATGATGTACATCACTGTTAAAGTTGCGAGCAAATCGGGAATACGCACTTTAACGATCAGGAACGTGTTCAGCAAACCGATTGCCGCGCCGATTAATATGGGCACCAAAATGACGATAATGAGCGGCTGCTGGAACCAGACCATCAAGGTTGCCGTTACAACGGTCGTCAGCGATACGATGGAGCCTACGGACAAATCGAAGCCGTCGACAATGAGCGAAAACGTAACTCCGATCGCGATAAAAGTGACGATGGATATGGAGCGCAAAATATCGGACAAGTTGTCATACGTAAAAAAATACTGGTTCACAGCCGCAAAAAACAACAGGATGATAAAAATAACGACGATCGCGCCATATTTAAATGAAAGATCCAATAAGCGATTTTTCATTCCTCCGTTCTCCCTTCCCCGCAAGCGTACAAAAGCAGCAAATCGCTCGTCGCTTCTTCCCGGCTCAATTCCTTCACAATTTCCCCATTGCACATGACGAGGATTCGATCGGCAATCCCCAAAATTTCCTCGAATTCGCTGGAAAAATAAATAATCCCTTTGCCTTTTTGCGCCAATTGGCCGATCAGGCGGAAAATATCGCTTTTCGCCCCGATATCCACCCCTTTGGTCGGCTCATCGAACAAATACACTTCCGCTTCTGTCGGAAGCCATTTGCCCACCGCCACTTTCTGCTGGTTGCCGCCGCTTAAAAAAGCAACCGTCTGGCGGACATGCGGAGTTTTAATACCCAGATCCCGCACAACCGCTTCGGCATGCGTCTCTTCCAACTTCCGCCGCACAAAACCAAATCGGCTTAGTCGGCGCAAAGTGAGCAAACTTAAATTTCGCGCGACCGATTCGGCAATCAGGATTCCCTGCTTGCGCCTTTCCTCGGGCACGAGTACGATTCCCGCCCGCACGGCTTGATCCGGATGCGCGAGCTTAAGCGGTTTGCCCTTCATGTAAATCGTGCCTTTTTCCAAGCGGTCGGCTCCGAACAAAAGCCGGGACAACTCCGTTTTCCCCGCGCCGACAAAGCCGGTCACGCCGACGATTTCCCCTTCGCGCACGCGGAGTCCGACGTGTTTCACCTTGTTTCCGCGCGTCAACCCTTCCGCTTCCAAAAGCAGTTTTCCCGGCGGCACGGTGATTTTCGGAAATTCTTCCTGCAACGGCTTGCCCAGCATCAATTCCACGATCTCGGGCACATTCGTCATGGCCGTTTGCTTGGTGGCGACCCGTTTGCCGTCGCGCATCACCGTGATGCGGTCGCTTATTTGAAATACTTCAGCCAGCCTGTGGGAAATGAAAATGCAGCCTACGCCGGCGTCTTTCAATTGCGCCATGACATTGAACAGGCGGTTCGTTTCTTCGACGCCAAGCGGCGCTGTCGGCTCGTCAAAAATGATAAATTTGGCTTTTTGCAAAAGTGCACGCGCGATGACAACCATTTGCTTCTCGGCCAACGACAGCCCGCGCACAGTGCGCGCAATATCGAGCGGAAATTCCAGCCGGGCAAGTACGGACTGCGCCTCGCGCTTCAATTTGCGCCAACGGAGCCACTGCCCTTTATGGGGATCGGCCATTTGATCCAACACGATATTTTCGCCGACTGAAAGATCGGGCACCAGCACGGCGTCGACCTCTTGATAAACGCAATGAATCCCGTGCTTGATCGCGTCAGCCGGGTTTTGAATCTCCAAACGTTTTTGCGCGATTTCAATCGTTCCTTCGTCTGGCAAATAGGCGCCTGTCAGCACCTTCATAAGCGTACTTTTCCCGGCGCCGTTTGCGCCCAATAACGCGTGGATTTCGCCGCCTAGGGCAGCGAAATCCACGCCATCCAACGCTTTGACGCCGGGAAAAGACAGGGAGACATGCCTCATATTGAGTTCGGTTGCCATGTTTACAACCCCTTCCCGCCGCTTGCATTCCTTATTTCTTTAAATATTCGTCCATCCAATCCGCATATCCCTGGTTGCTGCTTCCCCAGCCTTTCACATATTGGGCCAGTTCGGACGTATTGATTTGCTTGTCCGGCAAATCTTCCCGTTGCACAAATACAGGCTCAAGCACAATCGTGTCCGGCACTTGGTCGCCGTGGAATCGTTGATACAGGAAACGCACCTGAACGCGCCCGATGTCTTTCGGGTCTACGGCCGCGGAGGCAATCCACGGATTGGAATCATCCTGAATCATTTGCAGGTCTTCATCGCTCATGTCGATGCCGTACAGCTTGATTTCCGTTCTGCCGGCTTGCTGAATCGCTCTGGCCGCGCCTTTGGCAAACTCATCCCAAGCCGCCCAAACAGCGGAAATCTGGCCTTTCGGATATTGTTTCAAAATGGCTTCCATTTGCGCTTGCGTATCAAGCGCGGTATTGGCGGTCGCTGCGCCGAAACTGGCGATTTCCTTGATGTCCGGGTATTTTTTCAAGAATGCTTCATACGCGATTTGCCGGCGTTCCATCGGGGCAAAACCCGCCACCCATATTTTCACGATGTTTCCTTGGCCGTTGATATCTTTCGCCAATCGCTCAAGCGTCATTTCCGCCATCTTCTGGTCGGCTTGCTCCAACGTCGTAACCCCGGCCAATTGCAAAGTCGAATCGAAGGCAATAACCGGAATGCCTTTGTCAACCGCTTTTTGCGCGCCTGCCTGCAACGCTTCCGCGGTTCCATGGTCCAGCAGGATGCCGTCGACATGCTGGTTCACCGCGGCATCGAGGTTCGACGCCATTTTGCCCAAATCGCCGTCCGAAGCCATGACGGTTACTTCTCCGCCGAAAGCTTCAACTTCCGATCGCACACCATCTATGTATTGAGCTGAAAATGTTCCAAGATTTTGCTGCATGACAAGCGCAATTTTTTTACCGGCAAGCGGTAAACTGTTGCCCGCATCGTTGTCCTGGCCGTTTTGGCCGGTTGCGTCGTTGCCGCCGTTTGCGCCGCAGCCCGCAACGATTGCCAACACGAGCACAAGTGTCATGATTAAGCTGAACATGCGTGATAATTTTTTCATTTGTAAAACCCTCCTATGTAAATTCATTTACTTGGGTTAACGGTTAAAAAAATTTCGCCATTTAAGCCGTTAAAACTCTATATCGCGTACGCGTGCCGGGTCTACCTTCCCGAGAGCCAGCCATTCCGCATCGTCAGGCTCCGGCGTCATGCGAACTTCGTCGTATTCCAGGGCAAAACCGGTGTTTGCCTTAACTTCATCCAAAGAGGAATAGGGATGAATGCTATCGAGCACCAAGCGGCCTTGCGTTTTCTTGAATACCGCAAGCGGCGTTACAACATAACGAACATTGCCGGTTGACGTGACAAAATCGCACTTTTCGACAAATGTGCGTCGATCATGTTTCGTCCGCCACAAAATGGAGCTTTTGGCGGTCGGAATAATGACCGCGCTGCCGGCGCCTCCGGGCAGCCTTACTTTCGGCCGGTTATATGGGCCGATGACGCTGTTGTTGACTTGTCCAAACCGGTCGATTTGCGCGCCGCTCAAAAAAGCGACGTCCAGTTTTCCACGGGCGCACAAATCAAATATGTCCGTCAAAGGAAAATGGGACCGCGTTCCTTTCAGCAGTTCATGTCCGACCGTCGACTTTGGCAGCTTGGCCGGGCGCGGATTCACGCTCCCGGAAATATTCAAATACACGAGATTTGGCGCATGGAGCTCCTTGGCGAGCAAAATGGCGACCATCGGCAGCGGCGACGATAATCCGTGAAACACGGTTTGCTTATCCTGCAGCAATCTCGCCAAACAAACCGCCATCATATCGGCTGGCGTCAATTTAGCCAAGCCTACCACCTCCTTTCGCCGAAGGCGGTTTTCAAGCCCCGGTCTTTTTTGGCGCTTGCGGCGACGTATTCGGCAATTTCCCGCGGCTCGCGGCATTGCAAAAAGCGGGCGATTTCGTTTTTGTCATACGGGTATAAGCCAGGGCAACTGGCCGGCAACGCCCCCTTCGGGCTGTGGACGACGGCATGCACCAAAAACCCGGGGATGTCCGTCCGCTCCGGCTGCTGCTCGAATGAATGCGAGCCGATGATTTTTTCCGCCGTTATGATGACTCGTTTCGCCGCTTTCGCCATCAGCACATCTTCAAATTTTTGCCCATAAATCCGGGAATTGCCCCATTTATCCGCCTCATGCACATGAATGACCGCCCAATCCGGTTCGATTTTGGGGATCGCCACGTATGTTTCGCCGGTATACGGATCGGCGACCTGACGAAATCCCCGCTGCGCGGGCAGATCGCTTCCCTGCAAGCCGTTCACCGGCAAAAATGATACGCCGTAACTGGCCGCGCGCAGCGAAGTAATCACCGTGTAGCAGGCGTGCTCTTTCGCCTCGACCAAACCTTGTTCAACCCGTTTGCGGTAATGCGGGCACAGGCCGAATTCATTTTCATAGCCGACAAATCCCGCGGAAACCGCGCGCAGGCATCCCGCCGCCGCCAACAGGTCGATATCGTAAGCGCCGGCCGTTTTGACGACTTCCAGCTTTTTTTTCCCTTGTCTGGCCAGTTCGCGCACAAATGCGGATGGGCTGCGGTGCAGCACGTTGCCCCCCAATGCGAGAATATCGCCGTCTTGCACGAGCGCAGCCGCTTCTTCCAATGAAATCAATTTGTTGTTCTGCCCAGATTCCTTAAGCATTCATGTCACCTCATTTTGCGGCGTTGGCCGCTACCGATACGGCGTCCCACACGGTCGCGTACGGCGGAGCGTAAGCAAGATCAAGCAATCCGATATCGTCAGTGCTCATGCGGTTCGTGATCGCCGCGGCAAACACATCGATCCGCTTGTCCACGCCGCCTGTGCCGACCATTTGCGCGCCCAGCAAAATTCGCGAGGCGGGTTGGTAGACGAGTTTGATGAAAATGGGCCTGGGGTCGGGATAATATCCGGCATGGCTGGCAGTGTTCACGGTTACCGTCTTATACGCCAAACCGTACTTGATTGCTTCCCGCTCGGAAATTCCGGTTTTCGCCACCGTCCATTGCAAAATTTTCGCCACGCTCGTGCCAAGCACTCCCGGAAACGCTCGCCTGACGCCCGCCATATTTTCGCCCGCCAAACGGCCTTGTTTGTTGGCGATTGTCCCCAGCGCGATATGGACGGGACGATGCAGCACCAAATGATGGCTGGTCGCGCAATCGCCGGCGCCGTATATATCCGGTATGTTCGTCTCCATGTATTCGTTTGTCAGCACCGCGCCGTTCTCCCACAAGCGGATGCCGCTGTTTTTCAGGAAATCCGTATTCGGCTTTACTCCGATATTGGCAATAACCGCATCGGTCGCGTAAGTGGCTTTGTCGGTAACAACATGGGTTACGGCGGAGTTCTTCTCGATCAATTCCACTACTTTTTCGTTTGTTTGGATCGCGATTCCGCGTTCGCGCAACGATTGTGCGACGATCTCCGCCATTTCCGCGTCGAGCGGGGGCAAAATTTGCGGCTGCAATTCGATCACGCGAATATTTTTGCCCAGTTCCGCCATGGCCTCGACCAATTCCATCCCGATGTACCCGGCGCCGATGATCGTCACGTCGCGAATGGACGGGTTTTGGAAAAAGGTCTTCATCGCAATTCCGTCGGGAATCGTTTTGAGTGTAAATACGTTGGCCAGATGCTCTTTTACAAACGGCGGCTTGATCGGTGAAGCGCCCGTTGCGATCAGGAGCTTGTCGTAATGGACGATCTTCGTGCGGCCGTGCTCAAGATCCCGGACGAACACATTCCGGTCTTGCGGAAAAACGCGCAACACCTCATGCCGCAAGCAAACATCAATGCGTTGCTTTTTGAAGTCGGCAACGCTGCGCATAAGCATCGCTTCGTAAGATTTCGTAATATCCGCGATGAAATACGGCAACCCGCACGCCCCGTAGGAAATGAAATCGCCTTTTTCGAAAACGGTAATGTTCGCGCTTTGATCGATTCTGCGCAGCTTTGCCGCCGCGCTCATGCCTGCGGCGACGCCGCCGATAATGACGATATCCCCCATGCTTTCACCCCCTCCGGCGGCAACTTACAGGATGTCCGTTCGCAAATGCGCGATCACTTCGGCGGTCGGATGAGCAAGGCACAATTGCCTGATCAGCGTGCCGTTATTCGCCAAATACGCTACTCCGGCGTCCAAACCTGCCTGTACGGCAGCCGTCTCGCCCTGGAAAAAGACCACCCCTTTGCCGCCAAAACGCTCGGAAAAGCGAATGTCCAGCTTGTCAACAAAGACCGTTTTGGCGACAATATCCGCCGCGGCAATCGCCGCTACCACCGTCTCCGTCTCCAGCAAACCGACCGCCCCCGCCGCAACCATGTCGACTGTATCCGGGCCGCCCGCGGAAGACGGCGCGCGCAGCGCGGCGATGACTTGCCCGCTGGGATTGCCGAGCATATACACGTCCAAAACGGAATATCCATTCGCGGAAATATGCTCGATTGCCGCCTGCACGGCGCCAAAACTGCCGGCAATCAAGAGCAAATATTTGCCGGGATTCACAACCTGTCCTCGGCGCGGTTCAACCCGGACTGTTTTCATGATCGCGTCAAGCGCCGCGATTCCTTCCACGACGCTGCCGAATTCCAACAAGCCAAGCGCCGTTTGCCGCTGTTCATGATCTGTCATTCGCTTCATCCAGCCTTATTTGATCAACGATTCCAACGATGATGGCATCCGCAACGGATTCGGGATTGCCCGCGGCAATGCGCGCCGAGCTTCCGGTCGAGATGATGACTTTGTCCCCGATTCCCGCCCCGATCGCGTCAACGGCCACAACAACGCCGTCCTCATCCGTGTATAACGGCCTAACAATTAAAAACTTCGCACCTACCAATTTATCATGCTTGCGCGTGCTCACCAGGGAGCCGACAACTTTTCCCAAAATCATGTTTACACATCCTTTGCAGGATCGGCTTCGCGCCTTTACTTCCGCAGCAGTTTGACGATATCGCCGGTTTTCAGTCCCAACGCGTTGGCGTCATCGGTGTCAAGATGCATCTCGACCGTATAGGTGTCTTTCACCCGCACCTGCACGTCCAGGAGAATCGCGGGCTTGGCGGAATGCTCGACCAAAACGTCCACCTTTTGATTATGCGCAACCTGATAGCGTTTCGCTTCCGCGGGGCTAAAATGGATATGGCGATTCGCGATGATGCATCCTTCCGAAAGCCGCAATGTTCCTTTGGGGCCGACCAACGTAATCGGCGCCGATCCGGCCACATTGCCCGACTCGCGTACAGGAGGCGCAAGTCCCAAATAGCGGGCGTCGGTCGCGGACAATTCAATCTGGCAAACGGAGCGCAGCGGGCCCAAAATTCTGACCCGTTCAAGTTTCCTCCCGTTGGCTCCGACAAGCGTAACGGTTTCGTTCGCCGCAAACTCTTTGCGCATCGACAGATCGTTGCGCTTGGTCAGTTGGTAGCCCGCGCCAAACAGCGCTTCCAACGCGTCTTTTGTCACGTGCAGATGCCTTGCCGAAACGCCGACGCGAATCTGATCGGGAATTTCCGCGCCGATATTCCCGCTTTCGGACAGCTTCAGGATTTCTTTCACGACTTCGCGCGTGATTAATTGGATCAATTCATCATCTTGCAACGATTATCACCGCGTTTACAGTTATTTGGCGGACGGCAAAATTTTCTCCAGATCGGCATGCGGACGCGGAATCACATGGGCGGCGATCAGTTCGCCCAACCGTTGCGCCGCTTCCGCGCCGACTTCGGTAGCCGCTTTCACGGCGCCGACATCGCCGCGGATAAAGACGCTGATCAATCCGGAGCCGATTTGCTCCTTGCCCACAACCGTAACGTTGGCTGCCTTTACCATCGCGTCGGCGGCTTCGATTGCCGCCGTCAAACCCCGCACTTCAACCATTCCCAAGCATTCCTGGCTCATCTTTTTTCCCTCCGGTTTTTTTGGCTTTGCTTTTGGATTTGCGTTTTGCTTGCTCCGATTTCGGTTTATAAATAAATTTGGCAATTTCCGGATGCGGCTTGACAATCACTTCCGCGGCGACCACTTTGCCGATTTGGCCCGCCGCGGCAATTCCCGCCGCGAGCGCCGCCTGAACGCTGCTTGCGTCTCCGTCGACAATGACCGTCACCAGCCTGCTCCCCAGTTTTTTCTCGCAGTGCACCACATGCACCTGCGCCGCTTTCAGCATTTGATCCAACGCGTGAATCGCCGCCGCAAAGCTTTTGACTTCCAGGATAGCGATGGATTTCCCTTGCAATAAAGCCACCTCGCCTCTTATTTTGCCTGCGGGAGAATCGCTTCCGTTTCCTCATGCGGGCGCGGAATGACATGCACCGCAATCAATTCGCCCAATTTTTGCGCCGCTTCCGCTCCGGCTTCCGTTGCCGATTTCACGGCGCCCACGTCGCCGCGCACCAGTATCGTCACCAATCCGGAGCCGATTTTTTCCATTCCCACCAACTCGACGTTGGCCGCTTTCAGCATCGTGTCGGCGCCTTCGATCGCCGCCACCAGGCCTTTTGTTTCGATGATTCCCAGTGCTTCTTTCATTTTGTGTAAACCTCCTTAAAATTGGTTGATTGTATGCCAAGTTAAAACGCGACTTCCCTATTTTATTGCGGCCCGACCGTAGTTCTTTTGACGATTTCATCCAACTGGCCGCTTGGACGCGGAATCACATGCGCGAGAATGCCGTCGCCGCAAATTTTTCGCGCGGCTTTCTTCCCTGCCGCCACCGCTTCCATCACGGCGGAAACTTCACCGCGCAGCTTGACCACGACCGTCACCGGAATGGCGCCGCTCTCTCCAAGCGGGCGCGTATCCTCCATGGAGAAGATTTCCACCGGGGCAACTTTGGCCGCGGCATCGGCAGCGACAAGAGCCGCCGTAAAACCGCGCACTTCAATCAAACCGATTGCTTTGTCCAAGTTGTCCCCTCCGTTACTTCACATTCAGCCCGCCGCCGCTCAGCACAAACCGGCGCTTGCGGGCAAACGATCGCGCCGAGGTTAGCCCTTCGCCCGTCGGACCGGCAATCGTATACGTGCAAAATCCTTCGCCTTCGATGCCGATCGAAGCGAACGACGGGCCGTTGGCGACAAACACGGTTGTCTGGATGCGCCGCGCAAATTCCGTGATCCGTCCGATATGGTTGGAATGAATGTGCGCCGAATGCCGGTTGCCTTTTTCCACCTTGACCGCGGCTTCCACCGCGTCGGTGAAGCTGTTCACGCGAACGACCGGCAAAATCGGCATCATCAATTCTTCCATGACGAACGGATGGTCCAGATCGGTTTCGCACAAAATGCAGCGAATGCCGCCGTCATCTTGTACGCCGAGCGCGTTTAAAAATTTCGCGACATCCTTGCCGACCCACTCTTTCTTGATCCCGACTTCCCTTGGGTGAAGCGGAAGGACGCAGCCCGGCGCCTGCTGTTCTTTTTGCGCCGTCAGCACAAGCTCGGCAAGCTTGCGGATCTCCTCTTTCGCGGCGATATATCCGCCGTTTTTGGAAAAGTGATACAGTAGGTCATCGGCAACGTCTTGAACGACGATTACCGCTTTTTCCGAAATGCAGGGCAAATTGTTGTCGAGCGTAGCCCCTGCCAAAATATCGCGCGCGGCTTTTTCCAAATTGGCCGTCTCGTCCACAATGACGGGCGGATTGCCGGCTCCTGCGCAAATGGTCTTTTTGCCGGATTTCAGCATCGCTTGCATCAAATTCGGCCCGCCGGTGCCGACCAGCAATTTCACCTGCGGATGGTCAAACAGCTGTTGCGATGTTGCCAGCGTCGGCTGGGCGACGGTGACCGCAATGTTGGCGGGACCGCCGGCGCTTACGACAGCTTCGTTGATTTTGCGCACGGCGTGTTGCGATGTGCGGTTTGCGCCGGGATGCGGGTTGAAGACGACGACATTGCCCGCCGCCAGCATGCCGATCGTGTTGCACAGAATCGTTTCGCTCGGGTTGGTCGACGGGGTAATCGCCCCGATCACGCCGTACGGCGAATATTCGATCAGCGTCACGCCAGCGTCTCCCGCAAACGTTTCCGTGGCCAAATCCGCTGTGCCCGGCGTAAGATCGGCGACGACCAAATGCTTTGTGACCTTGTCCGGAAAATTGCCCATGCCTGTTTCTTCCACGCCCATTTTGGCGAAAACTTCCGCTTCCTTACGTATCATCTCCTTGATGGCCAGGATGTACATTTCGCGTTCTTTTATCGTCCGTTTGGATAGCTCGCCGTAAGCGATCTGCGCCGCCCGGATCGCTTCTTCCATCGTGGCGAAAATTCCCGGGCCCGCATCAGGGGCGGACGGCATGTCCCTATTTGCCTTCACGATGCCGGGCAGCGGGCCGGCCGCAGGCTTTGCGGCAGGAGCGGCGGATTGCCGAACGGCGTTTGCCGTCATGCTTTCCGCGAACGATTTCACCACTCCCGGCAGATTGTTGAATGAGGATGCGGGTTTTGGCGCCGCCGGCTCTTTTTCGGCCGGTTCGGGCTGCTCATTCAAGCTCTCCTGGATGTTCAACATCACCTTTTCGATAATCTGCTGAATTTGCGATTCACTGACCAAAACCGTTCACTCCTTCTTGCCCGACTTAAGCTGTTTCAGTACAGCAGCCGTTACTCTGGCGACAATTTGCTCCAGTTGTTCATTGCTGAGATGATCGGACTTGTCGGCATGTTGCGGCGGTCGGGGGAGACACGCGGACAACTCGTCCCGGCAAGGCACCCCGGAAGGCGTTGCGCCGGGTATGCCCATCTTCTTTTTCAAATCGACCAATTGCGCAACCCGCTCCGTCGACAACTCCCGGTTGCCGCCCATTTGCCGCGCTATCCAGTTGATTTTCGCGTAAAATTCCAACGATTCCATCAAATTCGCGGCGACGGTCAAATTTTTGCCCCAAGTGAGCGCGCCGTGGTTTTCCAACAACACTCCCTGATGATTGCCGACATATTTGGCCACGGATCGGGAAAGCTCTTCCGTCGAGGGGGTGCCGTATTCCGCTACGGGAATCGTGCCCAACAGCACGATGGACTCCGGCATCAACGCCTGATCAAGCGGAATTCCGGCGACGGCGAAAGCGGTGGCGAACGGCGGATGCGCATGCACAACGGCGCGTATTTCCGGATTTTCCCGATAAACGCCCAAATGCATCTTGATCTCGGAAGTCGGCTTTAGTCTGCCGGACAACACGTCGCCATTGCCGTTCACTTTGATCAGCATGTCGGGCTTCAACAAATTTTTGCTTACGCCGGTCGGCGTGACCCAATATTGATCGGGGCCGACTTTGACCGAAATATTTCCGTCATTTGCCGTGACCAGGCCTTTTTCGTATATCGTTTTGCCCACCGTGCAAATATCCTGTTTGATTTTGAATTCCGACAGTTCTGGCTGCAATTGCGGATCACCTCCCCCCGCTTTTGGCTGCCGCCAGCGCACCCATGTATGGCGGCCTGATGACGCCTTTTTCCGTGATGATGGCGGTAATCAGCTCGTGGGGCGTAACATCGAACGCCGGATTGAACACTTTCGTGCCGACTGGCGCCGTCTGTTTGCCGAAGCCTTGCGTAATTTCTTCCGCCTTGCGTTCCTCAATCGGAATTTCCGCTCCCGACGCGATGGACATATCAACGGTGGACAACGGCGCGGCGACATAAAACGGGATGCGGTGCGCCTTGGCCAACAGCGCGAGCCCGTATGTGCCGATCTTGTTGGCCGTGTCGCCGTTTGCCGCAACGCGGTCGCAACCGACGATCACCGCCTGCACCCAGCCTTTTTGCATCACATAAGCCGCCATATTGTCCGCAATCAGCGTTACGTCGATTCCGGCCCGCTGCAGCTCCCACGTCGTAAGTCTGGCGCCTTGCAAAAGCGGGCGCGTCTCGTCGGCGAACACCCGCACGGACCGCCCTTGCTCATGCGCCAAAAAAAGCGGAGCGAGCGCCGTGCCGTATTTCGCCGTGGCGATGCCGCCGGCGTTGCAGTGCGTCAGCACGTGCACTTCCTGCGGAAACAGCGTAAGCGCATGTTCGCCGATAGCGCGGCAGACCGCTTCGTCTTCATCGCGAATCGCATGCGCTTCTTTCTGCAAAATCGCCTTGATCCGGGGCACAGGCAAATCCTTGGCGTTTTTCGCGCAGTCTTTCATGCGGTTCAACGCCCAAAAAAGGTTGACCGCCGTCGGCCGCGAGGTCGCCAAATAATCGGCATGCTCCTCCAACGCCCGATAAAATTCGGCAAAGCCGGTTTCCGGCGCATCCTTGATGCCAAGCAGCAAACCGTAAGCTGCCGCGATGCCGATGGCGGGAGCGCCTCTTACTTTAAGCTCTTTAATCGCCTCCCAAACGCCCTTGACCGTCGTGATCTCGATATATGTTTCGGCCAAGGGCAGTTGCGTCTGGTCCAATATTATCAATTTTTGCCCGTCAAAACGGACGGATTGAACGGCATCATTCGGCATGAATGCTCAAACTCCTTTGATCATCTCGGTCAGCATTTCGACATTCGCGATTTTTTCCCGCTTCATGATCAGCAATTGCCCGATTTTGAGCGCCAATCGTTGCGCGCTTGCGCGTTTTGCCGCATCCGGAATTTGATCGATATCCGCCACATGCGCCAAACCGTGGATACGGCGAATCATTTTGCATCCGGCAAAACCTACGGTTTCGGCAAATACATACGACAGATAGATGTCCTGGAACCCGGGGCGGGAGAATATGTAGTCCTTGCACTCCGACAGCATCAGCCTACGGAACTTCGCATCAAATTTAAGCCAGATATCCGCGATCATGGAAAGCAGGCGTTCCCTTACTTCCCGCAGCTCCTGCGCATGATCCGCCCATCCTTCCTGCGCGCAATAATTCAGCAACAAATTGGCCAACACCGCGCCGATATCAAATCCCATCGGCCCGTAATAGGCAAACTCAGGATCGATAACTTTCAGCGCGTCTTCCTTGATGAAAATGCTGCCCGTATGCAAATCTCCGTGCAAGAGCGCATCCGCCCTCGTCATGAAGTGGTATTTCAGTTTGGCCACTTCCAGTTTTAACGGCTCATTGTCCCAGAGCGCGGCGACATCGGCGGCGATCTCCTCCGGGATATTGTTTTCCGGCGCGTCGTAATACGGTTGGGTAAAAATCAAGTCCTCGGAAATTTTGCACAACTCGGGATTGATGAACTTGCCCACATTTTCCTTTTTGGCAAACGGAGGCAAATACAAATCCGACGTGTAAAAGAGCGTTTTGGCCAAAAATTCGCTGATTTGTTCGGCAAAATGCGGATACGCGTTTTTTTCGATCAATCCTTTGCGCATAATCTTGTAATCCGACAAATCTTCCATTACAAACAAACTCATGCCGTGATCAACATGAAAAATCCGCGGAGTATATTCCGGGCAAAGCTTCGCCTGAACTTGCAGCGCTTCCGATTCGATGCGCGAACGGTCGACGGTAAGCGGCATCGATTCGCCGACGACGCGGGCGTAAGGCAGCGCCTGTTTGAGTACGACGCTTTTTCCCGTAACATCGTCTTTGATGATAAAAACAAGATTCAAGTTGCCGTCGCCGACTTCCTTGGCCGAGAGTTTCGCGCCTTGCGCAAACAATCCCGGAATTTGCCGCACATATTCAACCACTGACGGCACCGTCAATGTCCGATAATTTTCCGCCATGTGCGATCCTCCTTAGCTTGATTTCCAACTAAGTTTATATGAAATACGACTATATCATACTCTTTGCATAGCAATCTGACAATCCTTTTTCTCATTGGCGGCTATTTCAGCAACGGCTATTTCAACACGATTTTTGTCCGGCTGTATCCTTCCCTGGTTTTGCGCACTTCGAGCACCGCCGGCAGCGCCTCTTTCAATTCCGGAACATGGGAGATTACGCCGATCATGCGCCCCGCTCGCTGCAAATCGACCAGCGCGGCGATCGCCTTTTCCAACGATTCCGCATCGAGCGAACCGAATCCTTCATCGATGAACATCATTTCGATCGACACACCGCCTTGATGCGCTTGGATGACGTCCGTCATGCCCAACGCCAGGCAAAGCGACGCGTTAAACTTTTCGCCGCCGGACAGCGTCTTGACATCCCGGTTTTGGCCCGTATACGCGTCATACACATCGAGACCGAGGCCGCTTTGCCTGCCGCGCGCCTCCAGCCGGTCGCTCCTTTTTAGCAAAAACTGCCCGTTCGCCAGCTTCCGCAGCCTGGCGTTCGCCGCATGCAAAATTTGCTCCAAAAATTCAAGCAAAATATAGCGTTCAAAAGATATTTTCAGCGGATTATCGCCTTTTAGCAGCTGGTATATATCCAGCACCTGCGCAAGCCGCTCTTCCGCCTTTATTGCTTGTTCATTCGTGTGTTCAATCGCCTCGCCAAGACGCAATGCGTCCGCGAGATGCCGTTTTGTTTTTTGCATTTCGGCGGTTGACTGCTCCAACTCGGCTTTTAATTGCGCGATCGTTTCGGTTAAAACCGTTGTATCTACGGGCTCTTTGCCCGCCAGTTCAAGTTCCAGTTGCCCGATTTGCATTTGCAGCGCCGCCACGTTTTGGCGGTACGCGGCAATTTCTTGCCGCAGCGCTTCCCGCTCGGACACGGAAAGCCGCGCGGCCTGAAACGCGGCAAGATCGGCGAATCCCGCTTCGGCCAATTCCCGGAGAAAGCGCTCATTGGCCTGCCGCAAGGCGGCCTCGGCTTCCGCAAGCTGCCGCTTGCTCTGCATCTCGTTCGCGCGCTCCGCCGCATGGCGGGCCTCCGCTTGCTGCAGCGTTTGCTGCGCTTCGCGCCAGGCCGCATGAAGCGATTCCAAAAGCTTTTGCTGTTCGCCGATGCGCTCCGCCAACCGTGCGGGCGCTTGCAAATCAGGCGGAATTTTTTCCAACTCTGTTTGCAATAGCGATTGCTGCGTTTGGCAAGCGACGGTTGCGGCTTGCAATTGCCCGGAATATTGCTCTTTTTGCCTGAGCAGCAAATCGATTTTTTGCTCCAACTCCGCATGCTCCTGCCGCAATTTCGGCAATGCCGTCGCTGCCAGTTGATCCAACAGGTCGGTTTCTTCCCGCAATTTTTTCCCTTCCGCCGTCACTTGCGCAAACTGTTCGGACCAATTTTCCGGTAGCAGGCCGAACGCGGCAAATTGACCGGATTTGTCGTCCAAGCCGGCTTGCGCGGCGGCGATCTGCGCTTTAACGGCGCTGCATTCGCTTTCCATCATGCTAAGCTGCTGTTTTGCCTGCTGCAGCGCTTCACGCGTGGGCGTATCAGAGGTAGCCGCGGCTTTCCGCGGGTGATCGGTGCTGCCGCAAACCGGGCAAGCTTCGCCGTCATGCAGATGCGCCGCGAGCAAACTTGCCTGCCCTTCCAGCCAGCGCTCCTCGAGCAATTCATAGTCGCGCTTCGCTTGCCCGAGCGCCGCGGCCAATTCCGCTTCCTGCCGCCTATAGGCTTCCAGCCGTTGTCCGAGTTCTACTGTTTCTTTGAGCATTTTTGCCTTTTCCCGCAATTGCGCAAGCGCTTCTTTTTTGGCCGGCAAGTCCGCGACCCGCTCTTCAAGTTTTCGCTGTTCTTCGGCGGCTGCACGCTTTCGTTCGCGATATTCGGCCAGTTCGGCATCCACATTCCGCAGCTTTTCGGCATTGGCCCGCACTTCTTGCGCAAGCAAATCCACGTTGCGCTTTCGCTCGGCCAATTCGCGCACGATCGGCGTCAATTCGTTCAGTCGGACAAGTTCGCGGTCTGCCGTTCTGCGTTCTTCTTCGCGGGACTGTTCCAGTTCAAACTGTTTTTGCGCTTGCAGAAAAGCTTCCTCGGCGGCTACAAATCGCCGTTGGACTGCCAAAAGCTCGCCCTGTTTCGCATCAACCGCGGTTTTGGCGGCTTGCGCCTGTTCGCCGTACGGTTCGATCCAAACCGCTTTTTCCGCGAACATAAGCTTTTTTTCCCGCTCATTCACCGTATCCGCCAACCGCTCAAGTTCCGCATACTGTCCGCGTTTAATCTCCAGTTCGGCAAATCGGCTGTTTAACTGTTCGGAAGCCCGCAGCGCCGCTTCTTGCGCGGTAAGCTGCCCGGTCAATTCCGCCTTTTTTTGTTCCGCCTGAGCGACCATGTGGCGGTAATGCGACGCCTCTTCCCGCAATCCCGCCAATATTTGCGCGGGACTGTATGGCTCCGTCCTTAATGCCTGCTGAAGCGCGCTTTCGTCGCGAAGCGGCAATATTTCCTTGACCTGTTCAAGATAAAACGTAAGCCTTGCTTGCGCTTCCTTGTAAGCGTCTTTCAACTCGCGGCTTTTTTGCTGAAACTTCTCTTCCAATTTTCGATACAGCCCGGTGCGAAAAATTCGCCGCAAAATCTCCTCTTTATTTTCCGTATCCGAAATGAGCAATTTTTGAAATTCGCCCTGCGGCAGCATCACGATCTGGCTGAATTGCTCGCGCGTTAACCCGATGATTTGCTCGAGTTTGGCGTTCACATCCGTGACATGAAACCTGTCGACAAGCGGAATTTCCCGATCGCCTTGCAATTCGTACAATTCCACCTTGCCGCCGGTCTCGCTTTTATTGTTTCCTTTTCTGTGGCCCATTTGGCGAAACACCCTAAATACCCGCTGTCCCACGGCAAAGGTGAAATCAACGAACGTATGCGTCGCATCATCGGCAAAATGGCTGCGCAGCATCCGCGGCTCCGACCGGTCCCCTCCGCTCGCCAGGCCGTAAAGCGCATAGCACACCGCGTCAAAAATCGTCGTTTTCCCCGCGCCCGTATTGCCCGAAATCACAAACAGCCGCCGGTCTTCCAGCAGGCTGAAATCAATCGTTTCCACATCGCGATAAGGCCCGAAAGCGGCCATCGTCAACCTGACCGGCCTCATCCCGCCTCACCTTCCTCGCGCAGCACTTCCGCGAACGTATCGGCAAACATACGCAGCTTCGCCTCGTCCGGGGTCACTTGCAACACTTCTTGATAAAACGCGGCAAACAGCGCGGTCGGATCCGTCTCGCGCCGCCTGGCGGCAACATTTTCCCCGCCGTTTGTATCGGTGTTTGCCACCGCCACCCGGCGTTCGACATGAAGCGCATTCGGATAGACGGCGCGCACTCGCTCCATCGGGAACAACACCGGATTATCATTCAACAGCGTAACGAAAACATAATCATCGCTGGGTGCGTGTTTTTCGATTTCGGCAATCGGGGCGGCAATCGTGCGCATATCGCGCAACGGCGCAAAAGCGCGCTCTTCCACGCGGACATTGCCCAGTCCGTCCATTTCCACCATATAAAAACATTTACGGTGATGTTCCTCGGAAATCGAATACTTTAACGGAGAGCCGGCATAGCGGATGTTCTCCCGAAGCACGAAATGCGCCTTGTGCAGATGTCCAAGCGCCGTATAATGAAACGGCTGAAAATATTCCGCGCGCACATGCTCCGCCCCGCCGACGGAAAGCGGACGTTCCGATTCGCTCGTATTTTCCGCCGGCTCTCCCCGCGGCGTGACAAACGCGTGTCCCACAAATACGTGGCGGGCTTGCGGATCGCTACATTTACCAATGAGCGCCGTAATTTCCCGCATCGCATCGTCATGGGTGCGAATCGCCTCATTGCCCAGGGCAAAGCGGACTTGCGCGGGATCGGCATACGGCACCAGATGAAAATGCACCTCTCCGAACTGGTCGCGCAACGCGACGGTTTTGATCTCCGGTTTAAACTGCCCGACAAGATACAGTCCGCGTCCTTCCATAATCCCGGTGGCAAATTCCAGACGATCCGGGCTGTCATGATTGCCAGATATCGCCAGCACGGGCGTACGCATATCCACAACGATGCGTTCCAGCAATTCATCCAGCAGTTCAACCGCTTCCGTCGGCGGCACCGCGCGATCATACAGGTCACCGGCGATGATCACCGCGTCCGGCCGCTCCGCCGCCACCGCGTCAACCAGTTGATTGAGCACATATCGTTGGTCTTCCGTCATATAAACGCCCTGCACCAGTTTTCCCAGATGCCAGTCGGCGGTATGTATGAACCTCATGATGGGCAACTTCCCTTCGCGTTCTGTTCCAATCGCGTCAAGCGTACGTTTTCGCTTTCAACCGCAACGTATATCGCTCCAGCAGGGAAAATAACACGATGCTCCCCGCGCCGGCGATCATGTTTCCCCACATGTTCATGCCATTTTCCAGAATTAAAATGTGCAGTTTGTACAAGATCGCGTCGAAAAAAAACAGGACGACCATCGGCAGCAAAATTCTTAACACATTGTGCAACCGGCGAAAACACATGACGGCGAAAGCGGAATTGAGACCGTGGTAAAATACCCCGAACAGAATGCTGTCTCTGTAAATATTGCCTGTCCAATCGGGATCGTAAAACTGCATGTCCAACAACAAAAAGCCGATTGACGGCGTATGCAGAACAACGATGCCAATCAAAACAAACGCCGCATTCCGAATGTGGGCGTATCTCCCACGCGCAAGAACAGCATACAACTTTCTGGCGAGAAGCAAATAAAGCGATATGGCGATCAACGTCATATACAGTCTCCACCAATAATGTTCATACAACCCCGCTTTCAAAAAAAACCATTCGATGGACATGAATACGGCAACTAATGCGGCAATCCAGCGATAACTCAAGCGGCAGGCGCCGACCAGCACCCCCGCCGTGCCCCATAAAAAAATATTGGGAATCACATGGCCGATCACATTGTTGGCAAAAGGGTCCGCAAACAGTTCTGTCTTGTATCTGTATCCTTCGAACATAAACAAAACGACGATTTCGCCGATGAACACCAAAGCGACTTCAGCCAACCAGAAAGCAATTATATCTCCGGCGTTTTTCTTTTTATGAATGACATATATCATGATGCCGCTGCCGACAAAAATAAACATGCAGTACCAATAAATGTTTTGCATACTCTGCCCCCGCACCCTGCGCATGAAAATTTTGGCTGACAAGCCGTACCTATGTATGTTTCGCCGCAAATTAGCAAATTATGAATGCTGCGGGGGCAATCCGCTTCGGCCTAGCTTATTTGTTCAACGACAAAATGGCTGGATGCTTCCCAGACTTCATTCGGTTTTAGCAGGCACAAGCCGGTTGTTTCCGGCGGCAGGTCGACATTCGGCGCGTTCACCATGCCGATTTGCGGTTCCGGGCAAAAAAATTCGCGCGACGCTTTTCCGTTGTAAAGCATCCAGTGCCGGTACGCTTCGCCGACATCATAGACAAGGCGAACTTTTGCCCTGGAGTCGGCCAGTTCCATCCGATTGGAACCGTTTTGCGCATCCGCTGTATAATGGTGGTCAAGCGCGGCGAAATACGGCGACACTCCCGTGCTTTTCATCGCCAACTCATGCTCATCGAGCGGCGCAAATTTCCCGGTAGGCAGCATGCGCTCATCAAGCTCCCACCGTTTGCCGATCGTCAGCGTAAGCGTGCAATCATCAGCCGTGCTGCCCGGCGCAAACGGAGCATTGATGGAGGTGTGAAAACCCAGCATGCAGGGCATTTCGTCCGGCCCCATATTTTTCACCGCCACATGCTGGATGAGTTTGGCTTCGGTTAATGTATAACGCAAAGTAATGGTAAAATGATGCGGGAAATAGGAATACATGCCGTGCTGTTCATTTACATGCTGCACCAGTTCCGCGCTGCTTTCCGCATCGCCGGCGTAAAACCCGGCAACTTGCCACGGAATGTTGTACAAAAAACCGTGCAGGTGATTGCCGGTGCCGGGCTCGTTTACCGGGAGGCGATACGTTTTGCCGTTTACCGCAAACTTCCCGTCCTGATACCGGTTCGGCGGAAAAAGAACCGGAATGCCGTGAATCATCGGATATTGTTTGAATTGCTCCATTTCCTCAGGCTTCGGTTCGTGCAAAAATTGATAATGATTTTCCACATCGCGAAACGCGATCAAATTGGCGCCGATATGCGGCAATATGTACGCTTCATATTGGCCGGCCCGCAGGCAAATGGCCTGTTCCCCGTTAAAAGTTGTTGCCAAAGCATGACATGCCATCGCATTCCCTCCCGAATCGTTTTCATCTTTTCTTATCATAATAAAGTAAATAAAGCTTGTGCAACTATTGCATTTAAAGAATATATAATTTAGTATTTTTATTACGTAAAAATTATATTATTTAAAAATTTCTCAAAAGGGAGTGCAACGATATGTACGATGTAGCCATCGTCGGAGCAGGGCCCGCCGGCGCAAGCGCTGCCTTGTTTACGGCAAAAGCGGGAAAAAATACAATCGTGTTCGATCATGACAAGGGCTTGACCAAACGCGCCTGGATTGAAAACCATTACGGATTCACGGGCTTGACGGGACCGGAATTGATCGCCACCGGCATCAAACAGGCGGAAAAATTCGGAGCCAAAATCGTGGGCGACCAGGTTAACAATATCGTGAAAAAAGACGACGGATTTGTTGTCCAAACCGAACAAAACGGCGAGATCGCCGCTCGCCATGTCATTTTGGCCACCGGCGCATCCGTCGAACTGGCGGAAAAAATCGGCGTCGAAACGACCGAAGGCAAAGAACCCCGCATCAAAACCGTTCTCAAAACTGCGGCGGACGGCAAAACCAATATCGCCGGGATTTGGGCTGCAGGCACTTGCGCCGGAGTGAGCGTGCATACGATTATTACCGCCGGCGACGGCGCCAAAGTCGCGATCAATTTGCTTAGCGAAATGAACGGTCAACGCTATGTCGACCATGATGTGCTGCAGACAAAGGCGCAGTAAAACCGCATACCCATTTTCAAGGCAAGAAACTGGCCCGGAAAGGCAATTTTCATGACTTTCCGGGCCAGTTTCTTTGGCTATTTTACCAAACGGCTTGGCTATACCTAACCGGGATAATATGACGTATAATGTTCATGTAGAACGATCAAGCCGTCCACGAAATACTTGCATCCTCGGGTGAATGGGACATGAACGATTTCGGCGCCAACGAGCCAAAAAATAAGCCGGATACCCCGCGCGGCAACGGGTTATTATACGCTGTCGCGTTCACATTGCTCGCCATGTTCTCGCGAGCCTTCATTGCGTTGGTCGACTCGCTTTTGCCGTTTCTGTTCAGCGACGAATTTCTTGCGCTCGCTTCCAAAAATATCATGTGGTCCGTTACGGCGCTGTTTGATTTGGCCCGATATTTGTTTTACATCGTGTTTATCCCTTATCTGGGTGTGCTGGCGCTAAAAAAAAGAAGCGGCTTTCCCAAACTTGCCGTCGTCCTGTTCGCGGCCCATGTACCGATAAGCCTGCTGGCTTACGCCGGCGCATTTGCCGCCCCCGGCAAAATAGCGGCGGATTCGGCGCAAAGCCTGCTGTTCGGCTTCATTTGTTCCGTTGTTTTTGCCCTGTTGTGGATTCCGTATCTTAACAAATCAAAACTCGTCCGACACATTTTCCGGCGACAGGCGGCGAATCGCTGAATCGGAACGCTCGTCCCCCGCTGAGCGGATAAAGGCCCCGTCCGCCGTACCCGCCGCGTAAGCGTCGCTGAACTGTTCGCGGGTCATCCGGATGCCCGCGGCTTCCTCATCGGCAATGCGCGCGTCCATCGCCTCGTTTATATTCCCTGTGTCCGCCATTTGATTTTCTGCCATACCCATTCCGCCTTTTTTATAGTGGAAATGGGGTTATTGTTCCGCAATGGGGAAAAAGTATGCGTTTAAAATCGTTCTTTCTCCAGCATATCGATCACCATGATCGCGGCGCCGTAAGCGACCGCTTCTTCTCCCAGCCTGCAGCCTGCAAACACGACCTGATATGCCGGATAATGGTACGTATTTTTAATTGCCGTTTGCGTGGCGATGCGAAAAAACAGCACATTGTCGGAAAAAACGGGCCCGCCCAAAATGACTTTCTCCGGATGCAGGATGTTGAGCAGATTAGCCAGGCCGATGCCAAAATAAACCGCCGTTTCGCGAAAAGCTTCCACCACGAGCGAATCCTGCTCTTTAAGCGCATGCAGCAAATCGGAATAGGTCAAATCAGCGTGCCGCCCCTTTGCCCGTTCCGCAAGCGCGCTATCACCGCCTACTTGCAAACGCCTTTCCACCCGCCGCAGCAAAGCGTGCAACGAAACGCACGACTCCCAGCTTGCGCCGCCCGTCCCGTGAAGATTTCGCTCCGCCCTGATCACCATTTGCCCGACGGCGCCTTCCATATCGACCGCGCCGTACATCAATTTGCCGTCGGCAATCATCGCCGTGCGGATCCCGATGCCGGCGTGGACATACAGCAAATGGCGGTACCGATCAACGGAACTATGCCAATATTCCCCCCACAATGCCGTGTTGGCTCCGTTATCCAATATGACCGGCAGGCCCAGCGTCTTTTCCAGTGTCGGCCCAATCACAACATGTTCCCACCCTCGCGCGGGAAACATGGGAGGGGTCAAGATGATGCCGCTATCCCTGTCCAATGGTCCGACCGCGCCGATGCCAAGGCCCAGCAAATCCGCGGAACAAACCCCGCATTCCGCTAGCATTTCATTGACCGCTTTGGTGAGCTCGTCAAAAAGCCGATCCGGCGTGAGCGTTTCATCCATGATCCAGCGGCGCGACGCTTTTTTGGCTAACGACATATCGTATAAAATCAGCATGACGTGCGTCCGGGAAATATCCAACCCAAACGTATAGCCGAACTGCGGATTGATCCGGTACAGGATCGGCTTGCGGCCTCCCGTCGACGAGCCGTATCCAACCTCGCGAATGGCCTTAAGGTCGATCAGTTCCGCAAGCGTGCGCGTCAGCGTACTTGACGTCAATCCGCTTGCATTCAGCAAATCTTGCTTGGATACGGTTCCGCTCTTGCGAATCATGCCAAAAATTTTCCGGGCGTTTCGGTTGGGCAATACCCGTCGGTTCGTCATGCGAAAACCACCGCGCCGGCAACCCCCGCCATGCCCAGCACGATTGCGGGATGAATCCGAAACCGGGTCAATGCCAGCAAGGCCGCGGCAAACAGCACGATTGCCCCCCCGATCCGCCACAAACGAAACGGTTCCGCTTCCACGAACTGCTGTCCGGTCGTAAATGCGGCGTAGGCGATCATCGCCGTGACAACCGGGCGCAAGCCGTAAAATGCCCCTTTAATCAGCTTGTGGCCGTCATGGCGCTGCAAAAACGTCCCCAGCAGCACAATGACAAGAAAGGAAGGAATAATCATTCCGAGCGTGGCATACGCCCCGCCCGGCCATCCCGACAAAAAATATCCGATAAAAGCGGCGCTATTGGTCGACACCGGCCCCGGAGCCATGCCCGCGATCGTAAGGCCCCTGATAAATTCTTCCGCATCCATCCAATGGCGCAGCAAAGCTTCATGCTCGATAACGGGAATGATCGCGTAACCGCCGCCGAAGGAAACCAGTCCGATCTTGAAAAACGCCCAAAGCAACGTCCAAATCATAAATTTCCGTCTCCCAATATAATTGATGTCGTGTTAAATTCCGTCGCCGTGAAAAAATTCCCGCATTTCATCCGGCGGTTTTTTATTTTTCCGCGCAAACATCGCCGGATACACCCCCATGCCAATCACCGCGCCGATTGGAATCAACCAAATCGGGTGGATATCCGTAAACAGCAAAACGACAATGGCGCCCAATCCGGACACAAGCGTCACCCCATCGACAAACGCCGTCTTGCCCATGCGCATCGCCGCGTACATGATCAAGGCGACAACACCGATCTGGACGCCCATTAACGCCCCGCGCACCGCCGCATATTCGGAAAAACCGTTATACAAAATAACAAGTGCGATCATAATGACAAATGTCGGCAAGGTCATGCCGATCACCGCTACCGTTGCCCCAATCATTCCGGCCAGCCGGTAACCGACCAATGTTGCGGCATTTACGCCGATGCCGCCGGGAGCCGCGCCCGCAATGGCGAAAACATTGCTCATTTCTCCGCTCGTCAACCACTTCCGTTTGGTTACAATCTCTCTTTCTATGAGCGGCAGCATGGCATAACCGCCGCCGAACGATACCGGAGAAACCCGCAAAAATGAAATAAACAAGTCTAAAAGCAGATCGAACCCCTTCAAGTTTTTCATGTTGCGCTTCCTTCTTGTCGTTTTTTGTCTATTATACAATACTTTATTCCAAAATGAAATAAAGTATTCCGGAAAAGTAAAAACGCCGCTTCCCAACGGCGCCTCCGCTTGTTTTACAGCTAATTTTTCGGAACCAGATTATAGATTTCGCCGGATTCAAACGTATCGATCAGCCTGCCCAACCAATGGTAATAGCCGATCGCCGCTTGCAGCTTTTCCGTATCTTTCGCTACGATGGCTTGCAAATATTCATCCTCCGGGTAGCGCGACTTCAGATCCGCCAGTTCCCGCAGCGATTTTTTCAGTGCGCTTAAATTCATTTCCATTGATTGCCGCCATTTGATGACGAAAAAATCCGAGAAAGTCTGGTACCAATCGGGTTCCACCTCATACAAATCTTTGCGGGTGCCTTTTCCCCAAACACGGTTGACCATCTTCAAATCCACAAGCGTTCGTACGCCGGTGCTCATGCTTGTTTTGCTCATGCCCATTTCTTCGACCATCTCGTCGAGCGTCATCGGCTCATCGCGAAAAAACATCATCCCGTACAGATGCCCCGCTGACAACGTAACGCCATACAAATCCATGTTTTTGCCGATCGTTTCAATGACGCGCTTGCGCGAACGCTCCAGTGCGGCGAGCTGCTCCTCATTCAGCCTGTCCTTCTCCAACATGCTGACAAATCCTCCTTGGCTATATAAGCCGCTGCTTTATAAGGACTATTGTATGAAACGCGTGTGCCAAAGTAAAGGGAGCGGTTGGAAAGGATTTGTGCGAAAGACAGAGTATACGGTATTATTAGTTCATAAAGTTTTTTCTGTTTGTTCTTTTTGTACAGATTTGCCTTTTGACCATTTCCGAAGCATCTCCTACTCTTAAAATAGCTGAAATACACGAAATTTCGATAGCCATTCAGATATGAGGTGATGCGATGCCGATCATCGAGGTGAAAAATTTAACCAAAATATTCGGCCATGATGCCAAACGCGCCATCCCCTTGTTGGCAAAAGGGTGGAGCAAGGAAAAAATCTTCAAGGAACGGAAGCTCACCGTTGGCGTCAATCGCGCCAACTTTGCCATCAACGAGGGCGAAATTTTCGTCATCATGGGCTTGTCCGGCAGCGGAAAATCCACTTTGGTGCGGCTGCTTAACCGCTTGATCGAGCCTACGGACGGCGAAGTGCTCGTACGCGGCAAAGACATTACGAAAATGGCGCAAGACGAACTGCGCAATGTGCGACGCAAACAAATCAGCATGGTATTTCAGCGATTCGCGCTTTTTCCGCACCGCACCGTCTTGGAAAATATTGAATTCGGTTTGGAAATTCAAGGGATTCCGAAGAAAGAACGGAAAGAAGCGGCCATGCAAGCGTTGGAGCTGGTCGGTTTATCCGGCTGGGAAAACGCAAAGCCCGGACAATTGAGCGGCGGCATGCAGCAGCGTGTCGGTTTGGCGCGCGGGCTCGCCAATAATCCCGACATTCTCTTGATGGACGAAGCGTTCAGCGCGCTCGACCCGCTCATCCGCAAAGATATGCAGGATGAATTGCTCGATCTGCAGGCGAAAATGCGCAAAACAATCGTCTTTATTACGCACGATTTGGATGAAGCGCTCAGAATCGGCGACAGAGTAGCGCTGATGAAAGACGGCGCGATCGTGCAGATCGGAACGCCGGAAAGCATCCTGATGAATCCCGCGAACGAATACGTCGAACGTTTTGTCGAGGACATCAACCTGTCGAAAGTGTTGACGGCTGCGCACGTCATGAAGCGCCCGGAGACGATGGGGTTGGACAAAGGCCCGCGCGTCGCCCTGGAATTGATGCGGGAGTCGGGCATTTCAACGATTTACATTGTCGACAAGGGCAAAAGATTGATCGGCGTCGTAACAGCCGAAGACGCTTCCCGCGCCGTGAAGGAAGGCGCTTCTTTGGAACAGGCGATCAAGAGAGACATCGCGGAAGTGAAGCCGGAAACGCTCCTGGCCGATTTGTTTGAAAAAGTCGCGGCGTCTCCGGTACCGGTAGCGGTTGTGGACGATGAACGACGGTTAAAAGGCGTCATCATCAAAGGGGCGATTCTGGCGGCCATGGCCGGCAACAAAAATATAGCCGGCGAAAGCGAGGGGGTATGATATGGAACTGCCGAAAATTCCGCTGGGAAACTGGATTGAAGCCGCAATCGAAGCGATTACCGTCAACCTGGAATGGTTGTTCAACGCAATCACCTTTTTGATCGAAAAGTTTATCGATTTGCAAGTGACCGTCTTTTCCTTTATTCACCCGTTTTTGTTTATTGCTTTATTGGCGCTGTTGGCATGGAAAATTTCCGGATGGAAGATCGGGCTTTTGACGCTTTTGGGACTCCTTTTGATTGACGATCTCGGCTACTGGGAACAAACCATCGATACGTTGGCGTTAGTGATTACCTCCGTATTGATATCGTTTGTGTTCGGCGTGCCCTTGGGCATATGGTCGGCGTACAGCAACACGGTAAAAAATATCGTCACGCCCATTCTTGACTTGATGCAGACGATGCCCGCTTTCGTCTATCTGATTCCGGCCATCTTCTTTTTCGGTTTGGGCACGGTTCCGGGCGTATTTGCGTCGGTCATCTTTGCGATGCCCCCCACCATCCGGTTGACCAATCTCGGCATCCGCCAGGTTTCCCGCGAATTGGTGGAAGCCGCCGATGCGTTTGGCGCAACCTCATACCAGAAACTCGTCAAAGTGCAACTGCCGCTCGCGCTGCCGACCATTATGGCGGGAATCAACCAAAGCATCATGCTGGCCTTGTCGATGGTCGTCATCGCCTCGATGATCGGCGCGCCCGGTCTGGGGGCATCCGTCTACGGCGCGGTTACGCAACTGAAGATCGGCACCGGATTCGAGGCGGGATTGTCGATTGTGATGATTGCGATCATTCTTGACCGCATTTCCCAAAATATCAAACTTATATCAAGGAGGAAATAAGCTGATGAAAAAAATCGGCGTGATTTGTTTCGCATTCGTATTGGGATTGGCATTGTTGGCAACAGGGTGCTCGGAGAAAAAAGGCGGCTCCCTGGGGGAACAGTTGGACTATAAAATAACCGGCATCGATCCCGGGGCGGGATTAATGAAAAAAACGAAGGAAGTAATGAAATCATACGGTCTGGACAAATGGCAGTTGATCGAAGGGTCCGAAGCGGCGATGATCGCATCTTTAAAAAAGGCTTACGATAAAAAAGAGCCGATCGTCGTAACCGGTTGGACACCGCATTGGATGTTTGCCAAGTTCGACCTGAAATACCTGGACGATCCGAAAAATGTTTACGGCGATGCCGAAAACATCAATACCGTTGTTCGCCTCGGGCTGAAAGACGATGAACCGTCCGCCTATACCGTGCTTGACCAATTCGCCTGGACGCCGAAAGATATGGGCGAAGTAATGCTGATGAACGAAGACGGCACCGACCCTGCCGAATCGGCGCAAAAATGGCTTGACAACCATCAGGACAAACTGCAGGAATGGACCAAGGGAGCGGCGAAAGTTAACGGCAACAAAATCCATCTCGTTTACGTCGCCTGGGCATCCGAGATCGCCAGCACGAACGTGGTGGCGAAAGCGCTGGAAAGCATCGGCTACAAAGTGGAATTGACGCAAGTGGACGCCGCGCCGATGTGGGCGGGAATCGCCGACGGAAGCGCGGACGCCATGGTGGCTGCCTGGTTGCCTTCAACGCATGCGGATTATTTCAACGCATACAAAGGAAAATTCGAAGACCTGGGGCCCAACTTGACAGGCACCAAACTTGGCCTGGTCGTCCCTTCGTATGTTGCGGCGAATTCAATCGAAGACTTGCAAAATTAGCGTTAG
Organism: Bacilli bacterium; assembly: GCA_036381315.1. Lineage (NCBI taxonomy): Bacteria > Bacillati > Bacillota > Bacilli > Bacilli bacterium. The sequence goes on from DASVDB010000018.1 coordinate 29,630, forward strand.
GTCGACCATTGCTGAAGTAACCTTCGTCAAAAACGGCCTTGGCTCGAGATTCCATCGGGCTAAGGCCGTAATATATATTTGCAAGCTATAATGCTCCCGACACAACAGGCAATGCTAGGCTTATGTATGGTTTACGTACAAATGCTCTTCAGCAGCGCATCCGTGTCGGTCATTTCCGCGATCGTTCCCGGGTTTACGCCAAACATCGCATTTTTCATTTCCATAAGCCGGATCTTAACCCACCGCCTTTAGGCGGTCAGTTTCCAGAACGTGCACTTTGTTAGCTTTAAGCCTCACTATCCTACGCTAAAACGGGAGATCGCCCTCCCGCCCAACGCTCCCTGCACAACGATCACTGCACAGCCCTCATTGCACAACCCTTCCTGCACAACGATCACTGCACAGCCCTCGTTGCATAACGCTAAACGGACGTGGCAGACGCTATTTGCCGAAAAAAGCCTGCTTTGAAATTGTAACGGTCACAGTGGACGCTAATGATCGTTTCAATGCTCGAATATCAGGAAAAAGGAAAGAATAGGCGCTCCCACGACCGTTAAGATCAAAATATTGGCAATTTGCACAAAATAAGCGCTCCTACGATCGTAAAAGGTTGCAAGCCGCTGTAATTACCCGAAAAGCGATGAAGTGTACAATGTGATGTTACGAAATCAGCCCCCCGGTTGAAAAAGAGATTCGATAACGGAATAATAAAGAAGTGAACGATGGATGGGGGCATTTACGATGTGGAGATTTTTGTTTGGAACATTATTCATTATTACGGCAGCCGTAATTTCGCTAATTGTGGGCGTTGTTACAATACTCGCAGTTGCTATTGCGACCACTAAACCCGTCTTGTTTGTTTCAGCTGGGGCTCTAGCATACATAATCGTATTTGCGTTGACGATGAAGTGGTTTGTTGGCCGGGCAAAATCACGGATATATTTTACTGTTTGCGCTTATTCAATAGGTTTGTTGTTTTTTGCAGCGATAGCCATTACGCTTTTAAAGCCGCTGGACATCCCGCAATACCATTCGGATTCACTCAAGAAGCAATACTGGGATCTACCGACCGGCTCTTCGATAGCTTATGTTCACTTGCCCGGTATCGGAGTGAAGAAACCGGAGCCGATAATCTTCCTTCATGGAGGTCCCGGAACGCCAGACATGGAAGGGGATGCCCGATATTTCAACAAGCTGACGGAAGACGGATACGATGTGTATATTTATGACGAACTGGGCACCGGACATTCTATGAGGTTGAACGATCCAAGAGGGTATGGGATTAAGCGGGATGTTGCCGATCTTGAGGCGATCCGCAACAAGATCGGCATCGATCGCATGATTTTAATCGGCCATTCTTATGGCGGTGAGATCGCCGCCGACTATTTGGTTCATTATGGGCAGCATGTGTCCAAAGCGGTCTTTTCTTCACCGGGTCCAATAGATCCGTCCGATCACAGCGATACTCAGTTGATAGCCCGATTGTCAAATAGCGAGCGATGGAAGTTATACGGCCATTTGATGTATCCCCGCTCTTTGATGGCGTATCTTTTGCTGCAAGTTAATCCGCTGGCCGCCCATACATTTGCGGGGGACGAGGAAATGGATGCCGAGTTTGATCGCATCTATGCCATCACGGAACCGGCGCTTCATGCGGAAGGCAAACATTATGATCTTCCGTTGCATCATCTTGGATTTTATGCCAACCAAATGCCGCAATCCCGAATGGCCGCTCCCAAACCGGACTTGCGTGTGCCGCTTTCCGCCTGGGATGGGCCGGCTCTTATATTGAAAGGCTCTGACGATTATTTATCTTGGGCATCGGCGATGGACTATCGAAACGCATTGCGAAATTCACAGCTTATTTATCTTGAACAGGCAGGGCATAACGAGTATCAGGATCAGCCGGAACTCGTCATGAACATCATACGTTCGTTTCTGGCTGATCGTCCTCTTCCGGTAAGCGCATATAACGAGGATACTCCGCCACCGACGTTCCAACGATAATCGTGAGAACGTGAAGGTTCAGATCTAACGGGCGTGACAGAGGCTATTTTGGGTTTACGCCCCGTTTTCAAGTTTAACGGACGTAGGCGCGCTTATTTTAGCACTTTGTGCGGTATTCAGGCAAAAATAAGGCGAATAGCAGCTGTGGCGTCCGTTAAATTTTTTGAACAGCCTTTTTCCGGCAAATAGCGTCTCCTGCGCCCGTTAGCGCTGGGCGAGGGGCGTTGTGCCGGAAGGCGATCCCCCTTTTTAGCGCCGGTGTAGTGAGCGCTGCGCAAAGAGGCGGCCCACCCGTTTTAGCGTTGGGCGATGAGGTTTAACGTTTACAAAGTGCAGTCGCTGTTGGCTGATCGCCTAAAGGCGGCGGGTTTAGACCCGGCATATGGAAACTAAAGGCGCGGGGCTGCCAACCGCAACAACCCGCAACAACCTATGTACACTTCCGCAACGCGTCTGTTTCGGCCAACTCCGCGATCGTTCCCGCGCCGATGCCGAACATCGCGGCCTTCAGTTCGAATTCCGCGCGGGCGAACCGTTCGTCGAGCGCTTCCGCCGACGAGACGGCGTCGGCAAGCAATGATCGGCCGAAGCCGGCCAAACTCGCGCCCAGGGCGATCGCTTTGGCCGCTTCGACGCCGCTTGCGATGCCGCCGCTCGCAATAACCGGAATGTGCGGCACGGCCGCCCTCACCTCGATGAGGCTTTCCGCCGTCGGTATGCCCCAACCGGCAAAGGCGTCGGCGGCTTCGCGCCGCAACCCGTCGTGCGCGCGGTATTTCTCCACCAGCGCCCAGGAAGTTCCGCCGGCGCCTGCGACGTCGATGAAAGAAACGCCGGCGTCGGCAAGCCTGCGTGCCACCGCACCGCTGATGCCCCACCCGACTTCTTTCACTCCGACGGGAACCGCAAGCGCGTGGGCGACTTTCTCTATCTTCCCAAGCAGCCCGGAAAAATTCGTATCGCCCTCCGGCTGAAACACTTCCTGCAAACTGTTGAGATGCAAAATGAGGCCGTCCGCTTCGATCATTTCCACCGCTTTGCGGCATTCATCCACCCCGTAGCCGTAATTCAGCTGCACTGCTCCCAAATTGGCGAACAAGGGGATTGACGGAGCATACCGGCGCACAATGTATGTGTGTCGCAACTCCGCATGTTCCAGCACCGCGCGCATCGAGCCTAATCCCATGGCCCAGCCTCGCCGCTCGGCCGTTGTGGCGAGGCGCTTGTTGATCTCCGCGGAAAGCTCCGCCCCGCCGGTCATGGAACTGACCAGCAATGGGAAGCGCAGCTTTTTTCCGAAAAATACCGTGGAAGTGTCAATCGCCGTAAAATCCAGTTCGGGCAGCGCGTTATGCCAAAACCGATAGCGCTCCAGCCCGCTGGTGATGTTGGCGCCTGACACCTGTTCGTTTAGCACGATGGATATATGTTCCGCCTTGCGTTTTTTTAACAGGTCTTCGGATTCTCCGGCCATTATGCCGCCTCCTCGCTAACCTTTTGTCGCTTTTCCGGCTGCAATATTTTCCGCAATATGTTATGGCTTGTGTTCCGGCAAGGAATTTACATAGCTGTCCGACATGAGCAAAAGTTTCAACGCCCGCTGAAAATCATCCTTGTCCTCGCTTCTGCTGCCTCCCAATTTGCCGTCTTTCAGACCGATCGTGGTGCCGTCCTGAAATGACACGCCGGGAATATAAATCACATCGTCGTTGATAAACGATCCCGTCGGCAAATAATAACGCTCCGGCAGCAAATTGTGCCGGTGGTTCAGCAGATCCTGCCCGAAATATACTTGATTGTCAATAGAAACTCCCAGCAGATTGGCGATCGTCGGCATAAAATCGATTTGACCGCCCACCTGCGCGAACGTCGTTTGCTTGCTTACGCCCGGAATCGTAACGATAAGCGGAATATTCATCATCGTATTATAGCGGTACGTTTTGCCAAGCATGCTCCGCAGCAATTTTTTGTCCTGATGATCCAGCGAATTGATCGGCAAACCCATATGGTCACCGTACAGAAACAGCATGGATTTGTCCCACAGGCCCTCCTTTTGCAAATCGGCAATCAGTTCGCCCAGAGCGTAATCCGCATAATTGACCGCATACAGGTAATTCCCGACGAACGTATCGTCGTATTCCGCCGGGAGTTTGATTTTTCGTTTGTTCACCGGCAGATCGAACGGATGGTGGCTGGACATGGAAATTATGCTGGCGTATACTTTTTCGCCCGCCTTGTCCAATCGGGACAATTCCTCCACCGTTTTGCGGTACAGCACTTCATCGGAGGCGCCGAACATGACGAAATCGTCATGGCCGAAATAGTCGTCATCGTAATACTTGTCAAACCCCAGGGCGCTGTACAATTGCTGCCGGTTCCAGAACACGATGTCGTTCGTGTGGAACGTCCGCGCGGTGTACCCGTGCGCCTTCAGCAGCTTCGGCAGGCTGGGCAGCTCTTTTCCGCCGTATGTTTGGCTGGACGCGCCATGCGGAGCCGTGTACAGCGACGTGTTGGTTATAAATTCGGCGTCCGCGGTGTTCCCCTGCCCGACCATCATGTACACGTGCGGAAAATAGAAGCTGTCTTGGAGCAGCTTGTTCAAATTTGGCGTTATCTCCTGTCCTCCGACTTTCAGTCCGAGCGGAAAGTTTTGCAGCGCCTCGATCTGCAGCACCAATAAATGCCGGCCTTGCGCTACGGCCCAGTAATTCCGCGAGTTTTCGCCGGCAATTCCCTTTTCCTGCTCGATGGCCGCCCTTGTGATCGTCGCCGGGTCCAGATAATCCTGATGCATATCGGCAAAAATCGTATACACCTCATAGTTGATCAAGCCCATTTTTTCCGCGCGCTTGATATCGTTTACGATATTGGCATGCGCAGTTACGTTGAACAGGCTTAACGCCAGCGAAACGCACAAAATGACCGACGCCGCGAGCGGGCGCACGCGGATCGCATTTTTTCCCCACCTGCGCATCGGTTTGACAAAAACAAGCAAAGCAAAAAGCAAAACAATATCCGTAAAAATGAAAAGAAAATAAGGATGCAAAAGCTGCATCACGCTCGGTTTGACTTCCATTACCTGGTTGGCCTGCTGCAGCGCGCGATAGGTGACCACTACGCCAAAATACTTATTGTACATAATAGCGGCAAAATAGACAGCGGTAATGACAAAATCGACAACGATATAGATGAGCACCTTGCCCTTGTGCGCAAGCCATTCGATCAGCGAAAAAACGATGAACAGCGACGGAAGTTCAACCAATGCGGATTGGAACAAATTGGAGTCTTGAAAGATGATCAGTCGGGCAAAGTAAAGCTTGATGAGCATGATCAGGAAAAAGGCAAAGAAAGGGCTCGTCAAAAAAGGCTTCCATTTCAACGGCAAAATATCCCCCCTGCTGGCTAGCTTGTCTATCATCCATGCGGCTTATCGATACCTATCATACCACAAGTTGCCGAAAGCTACGAATGGGCTATCCGAAATAGCGCAAATACAAATAAACCGAACTTGCCGCTAGCGAAATCAGCATAACCGGAAACCCGATAAGCAAAAATCTGGCAAAGGAAATATGTACGCCTTCTTTTGCGGCCATGGCGGAAACGACCACATTGGCGCTGGCACCGATCAATGTGCCGTTGCCCCCCAAACAGGCGCCCAGCGACAAACTCCACCATACGGGGTCCAATTGGGTTAAACCCAGCTTGCCCATTTCTTTAATCAGCGGAATCATGGCCGCAACAAGCGGAATATTGTCGACGAATGCCGAGGCGAGCCCGCTGAACCATAATATTAAAAATGAAGTGTTTAGCGTGCTGCCCCCCGTAAGGGCAAGCGCCTCGCGGGCCAATCCGGCAATCACCCCGGTCTTGACCAATCCGGAAACCAGCACAAACAAACCGATAAAGAAAAAGATGGTCGGCCACTCGACCCCCGCAAAAGCGCGCTCCAGCGACTTTCCGCCAGTCAAAAGCAAAAGCAGGAAAGCCCCGATCAGCGCAATCGTCGCCGTTTCCATGTGCAGCCATTGATGCGCGAAAAATCCGCCGATTGTCAAACATAATACAAACAGGCATTTTATAAGCAAAACTTTATCCGTAATCTCCTCTTTGGCGTCAAGACTGGCCAAGTTCAAATGCCTGTCTTTTGCGGAGCGCAATTGTTTGCGGTACAGCAAGGCCACGAATAAAAACACCAATGCGAGAATGATCAGACAAATGATCGAAAGATTATCCAAAAAAGCCATAAACGTCAGTTCCCGATTGGCGCTCCCGATCATCAGGTTGGGGGGATCGCCGATAAGCGTCGCCGTGCCGCCGATATTCGAGGCGAATATTTCCATCAGCAAAAAAGGCAGCGGCGATATGCCGAGCATCCGGCAAATGCTGAATGTAACCGGGACGATGAGCAGCACGGTTGTAACATTGTCCAAAAAAGCCGAGGCGAACGCCGTGATCAGACAAAACGCAGCAAGCGCCAAAAGCGGCTTGCCGCGCGTCTTTTTGACCGTCCAAATGGCCGCGAAGCGAAACAATCCCGTCTCCGCCGTGATCGCGACAATCATCATCATGCCGATCAGCAAGCCCAGCGTATTGAAATCAATCGCCCGCACTGCTTCCGTCTGGTCTGTAATACCGAAAATGAAGAGAAACGACGCGCCCAATATGGCGGCAATCGTGCGATGAATTTTCTCGGAAACAATCAGAGCGTATACCGCCAAAAAAATAACAACTGCCAACTCTGCCGCGTATGCCACGCCAACACCTTCCGTCTGTCGTTTAACGCACCATTTTGTCGTTTGACCTTATATTACTCCAAACGAATCCCCAATCACAACCAACCGCATAGGCTGATAACATCCTGGTATGGTTTGGGCGGGTGGCAAAGGCGTATGTTATATGGCGAAAGCAAGGCGGGCGTAGTTTGCAGGCATATTCATATCGGCAGTATCGACACCGTCTCGGGAGTTTTCATCGGAACGAACCAATGCATCGGGTGGAGCAGCCACAACAAATACAACAACGGCATCGGCCGGGCGGCGAATGTGCGTTTGACCGGCAACATCATCCTGATTCGCGATAACGATGTGCTGGATATACCGGTTGACGATCGCGACGTTTACCTCAATCAAGAAAGCCGTACGTTATCCAACAATGAAATCGACTTCACACAAATATCCGTCAATGCGATCAACCGCAACTCGACCATATCCGTCGGCGAAAACGGCCAGCACAATTGGAGCGCCCACGGCAAAAACAACTACGGGCTGGGAAAGATTACCGGGCTCAATAGTGTCAGGCAAAATGCCAATGCCATAAACGACAGCGACATGATCGACTCTCCGATCGAAGACAAGGAAATCTGATCAACGAAACAACTGCTTGTGGCAGTAATCAATAATATCGCTGCGCTTGATGATGCCGATAAAAACGCCTTTATCGTCGTTGACCGGCACAAAGTTTTGCACTTTGGCAAGACCGATCAAATCCTCAATTTCCGCATCGACTTGCGCCGTCTTGTTGTTCATTCGCTGTGGCACATCCCGCAGCGTATATTGATGCGCATTCGCAAAAGTCAAATCGGGCGTGTTTTTCAATTTCCACAACAAATCGCCTTCCGTTATCGTGCCGGCATAGCGCCCGTGTTCGTCGACAAGCGGAACGGCGGAATAGCGATGGTATTCCATCTTTTCCAGCGCCTGGCGCAATGTCGAGTCCGGAGACAATGTGACAACCTCCTGTTTTGGCGTCAAGAAAAATGCGATATTCATCGGGTCATCTGTCCTTTTACGAATCATGATTATGGTGTAAAACCTTCCGCATCCCTATTATACGATGCGCGCCGGGCCAAAGTTGCCTTTTTTTGCGCGGGCGGCATAGTTTTCGGCGTTCGGATTCAAACTACTAACGGCTTTTGCAAACTGTTTTTCATGCGGGAGTGGTTTGGACGTGCACGGTTCATGGGTCGCATTGATCCCGTTTTTGCTGGTGATTCCCATCTCGATTTGGACAAAACAAGTGCTCCCCGGTTTGTTTATCGCGCTTCTGGTCGGATGTTATCTGAAAGAACCTTCGTTTCTAGGCGGCATCAAGCAAGTGTTAGCTTACGTTGACCAAAATTTGGTGAAGTCAAGCAATATCCGCATCATCATTTTCCTGTACGCTTTCGCCGGATTGGTCAGCATGGCCAAACTGACGGGGGGCATCAAAGGCTTTGTCCACCTGATCAGCAAAAAGGTCAAAACCAAAAGGAGCGCCATGTTTTTAACCTGGCTCACGACAATGGGGACGTTCAGCGATCCGGATTTTCGCATTGTTACCGTCGCCCCGATCATGAAGGCGTTGCGCAACCGGTTGAAGATGTCCAATCAACAGGTCGGGTTTACGATCGAAGTGACCTCCAATCCCATCGTCGGCTTGATCCCGATCGCCACCGCTTTTGTCGGCTACATGGTATCGGTAATCGACATGTCGCTCAAAGAAAACAACATTCATGAAAAAGCTTATACCGTCTATGTGCAAAGCATCCCCTTCAACTTTTATTCGTTTGCCATTATTGCGATCGGCATCTATTACAGTTTTTTCAAACGGGCAAAAGCGAAAAACGCAAAAGCGGACAATGATCAACTAAACCCGAACGAACAGCAGGGAGAGGAAGCGTTGAACGAGTGCACGCGCGCCTATGAGAAAGACACCCCGATCAAACCGTGGAATTTAATTTTGCCGCTCGTCGTTGTGCTGGTATTGACATTGTTTTTAAGCTGGTGGGACGGACACACGAAAGCTAAAAGCTTTTTCGACGCTTTTTTGCACAGCGATGCGCTGGGCGTCATGCTGGAGGCGCTGTTGATCGGGATTGTCATTGCGCTGGCCTTTTATTTGGCGCAACGATTTCCGGTCGGGCAGCTGATCACCCACTTTTTGAAAGGCGGCAATGAGCTGATGTCGGTCATCCTGATGCTTGCGCTCATTTGGTCGGTTTCCGCGGTTTCGGAAGATCTCGGCTTCTCCTCCTATATCACCGAACATGTAAAAGGATGGATCCCCCATTTCTTCATCGCTCCGGTCATTTTTTTGCTGGGCGGGGTGATTTCATATTTTATCGGATCCTCATGGGGAACATGGGGATTATTGATGCCGTTGGCGGTGACGCTCGCGCATCAGGCGGATGCCAATATCCTGCTGGTTATCGGCGCCGTGTTCGCCAGCGGAACGTTCGGCGCCTTTACTTCCCCTCTGAGCGACAATTCCGTCACGTTATGCACCATCATGGATATGCCGGTGATCAAATACTCGCGGACCAAGTTGCTCCCTTCGCTCATCGCTGCCGGAATCAGCACGGTGCTGTTTGGTGTTGCCGCTTTTCTTTTGAAATGAAGAATTTGGAAAAAAACAATTGACATTCCGCACACGCAACCATAAAATTTTAGCTATAGTCCTTAAGTCCCATATTTCGTCTTTATGCGCCAAATTATTTTGTTTGACGGGGGTACCCCATGATCAAACGGTTTTTACGGTTTTGGAACGCGGACGCCCGCGGGCAGGAACAAGTAACGGTGACGGTTGTCGTCATTGCGCTCATCGCTTTTTTTACGCTTTTGTCCGTCGGCACGCTCCCCTTCTATAAACCGTCCCAAAACTTGATCTGGCATACCGTTGCCGAATTTTTCAGCGTCATCGTATCACTATCCATCGCGTTGCAGGGATGGATTATTTTGCCGTATACAAAATCGTTGCGTCGTCTTTTGATCGCCGCTTTATTTCTGCCCATCGGCATTTTGGACTTGACCCATACGCTCACCTACCCGGGGCTCCTGGAAATTTGGGATAACCGCATATCCGAATGGTTTTGGATTTTGGCGCGCGTCATTGAAGCGTTAGGACTTTTGACCATCTTTGCGTTGCCGGAGCGGATCATCGCGCGAAAGTCGCGCGTAAAAGTGTTGACGTGGTCGCTTGTTTTTACCTTCCTCACGTTTTGGGTACTCGTCATTTATGCCGATCATCTTCCGCTTCCGCAGTCTGCCAATTCCCGCTTTCCGCTCGCCAATATGCTGGAAATCGCCGTTTCCGCCTTGCGCTTGCTAACGGTTGGCATGCTGGTTTGGCAATATTTCCGGCAGAAGCAAATCGCTCAGCTCACGATCATTAAAGCGACGGTGTTTCTCTTTTTGGGCGAACTTTTTTTCGTCATCACGCAACATTACTTCGACACTTACAATATAACCGGTCATCTGTTCAAGGATTTCGGCTATTTTGGACTGTTAAAAGGCATTTACATGACGGCCATGAACGAGCCGTACAACTTGCAAATCATGACGGAAAAGGAATTGACCGAAACAAAATTTCGCCTGGAGGAAAGCGATCAGCGATATAAATCGTTGTTTGATTATAACCCCGACCTGATCTTTTCCATGAATTTGGATGGCGACTTTCTAAGCGTAAACGCCGCTGGCGAAGCGGTCATCGGTTACGGCGACCAAGACGTGGCCGCCGTTCACTTTTCCGCAATCGTGCATCCCGATGACCGCAGGAAAGCGATCCTCCATTTTCAGAAAACGGTGCAAGGCGTACCGCAGCATTATGAAACGCGAGTATTGCATAAAAACGGCGATGTCAGGCTGCTGTCGGTCGTCAATGTGCCGATTGTTGTTAATCAGGAAGTGGTGGGCATATACGGAATCGCCCGGGATATTACGCAAAACCGCCGCAAAGAGGAAGAAATCAATTATCTTGCCTATCATGACGATCTGACAGGGCTGCCTAACCGCAGAAAGTTTCAGGAGGAGTTGCAAAAATGTCTGAAGCAGGCGCAGGCGAAAAATGCCCGCATGGCAGTGCTGTTTTTGGACATTGACCGGTTTAAAAATCTCAACGATTCGCTCGGGCACGCGTTCGGCGATCTGATCCTAAAGCAAATTGCCGACCGGCTCAAAAACGCGGTTACCGACCGCCAGATGATTTCGCGCATGGGCGGGGATGAATTCACCATCCTGATCCCCGAGTTTCGCGATGCGAATGAACTGGAATCCGTCTGCCAGGCGATCTTTCGCAACTTCGAAGCTCCATTTTCCATTGCGGAAATGGAATACCGGATCACGCCAAGCATTGGAATCGCGGCATTTCCCGATAATGGCAACGACATCGATGCGCTGATGAAAAACGCCGATATTGCCATGTACCGCGCCAAGGAGCGCCGCAGCAAATACGAGTTTTACAACCCCGGCATGCATGCCGCCACCAAGGAAAATTTGATGCTGGAAAACGATTTGCGCAAAGCGCTGGATTTACGCCAATTTTCGTTGCACATGCAGCCGCAAATCGATACGCGAACCGGCGAAGTGATCGGGGCCGAGGCTCTATTGCGCTGGAACCACCCGACAAAAGGCGTCATCGCCCCGACACAGTTTATCCCGCTGGCCGAAGATACCGGGCTGATCATTCCGATCGGCGAATGGGTGGTGCGGGAAGCGTGCAAACAGGCAAGCCGCATCCATTCACGCAAAAAAGTCGGCATGCGGATCGCCGTCAACTTGTCGATGCGGCAATTTTTTCAGCACGATCTGGTCAACAAAATTGCCGACATTTTGCAGGAAACAAAAACCGAACCGGGCCTGCTGGAGATTGAAATTACGGAAAGCATGGCAATGGACGTCGAGTATGCCGTCGCGCATCTGAAACGGCTGAAACAACTGGGTGTCTGGATCAGCATCGATGATTTCGGCACCGGTTACAGCTCGCTCAGTTATTTGAAATCATTGCCGATCGACCGCCTGAAAATCGACCGGACATTTGTGCGGGATATATCGGGCGATGCCAGCAATGCCGCAATCGTCGCCGCGATCATCGCAATTGCGCATCATCTCAATTTGGATGTTGTCGCCGAAGGAGTCGAAACAAAAGAGCAAATCGAATTTTTAAACCAATACGGCTGCTTCAAGGCGCAAGGTTTTTACTACAGCAAGCCGCTCAATCTTCCGCGCTTTGAATCATTATTTGCGATATCGTGATAGGCATCAGTTGATTCGCCGCCGCGCCAGCCGGAATACACTAAAAGAGACACTTCCCAATACAGGAGCTGCACGGTGATGGATCAGAAGTTTGGGGTTATCGTCTTGGTGCTTTTTCTCCTTTTGGTTATTGTATTGCTGTTTTGCTTGTAGCGGCCATATCGGCGACGATCATGCCGGTTACGTGAAGCGCCGCATTCGCGGGCTGTTTTGGCATGTTTTTTATGAGCACACTGATGATGTAGCGCGGTTTATCCGCAGGAAAATATCCGACAAACCACTGATTCGTTTTTTCCTTCCCCTGTGAAAAAACTTGCGCGGTTCCGGTCTTTCCGGCAATTTTCCAAGCAGACTTCCGCAGTTTAGCGCCCGTTCCGGTCGCGACAACCTTTTGCATGTCTTTCAACAGTTCCTGCGAAGCGGCCGAGGAAATCGGCGTTCCCGCCAACGCCGCCCGCCGATAGGGGAATTTTTCTTTCAAAAGGCCGTTGGCATAGCGAATTTCGCTAGCGATGCGCGGCCTGTTGACGTTTTTGCCATGCAACAATACGGATACCATAAAAGCTCCTTGCAGCGGGGTCATGCGCACATCCCGCTGCCCAATCGCCGTTTGCACCATCGCCCCTTCATCCACCACAGTCTTCGAGTCAAACACCTGCCCCGAATTTTCTCCGGCAAATTGTCGAAACGTGCCCACTTTACCGGATTGCTCTCCGGCCCAGCCAATCGGTTGCCCGATCCCGAACGCGGAAGCCGCCGCCACGATTTGTTGCGGTTTTAACCGCTCCGCCACGTTGGCAAAGACAATATTGCAGGATTCGGCATAGGCTTCGGCAAAGTTGATGCGGCCGTGCCCATTCTTCTTCCAACAGGAAAAATGGAATTTTCCAAGCTCGCCGCCGCAGAAAAACTGTTCCTGCGGCTGGACGACATGAGCATCCAACGCCGCCGCCGCAATCACGGTTTTGAATATCGAACCGGGCGCGGTAGCGGAAAGCGCGCGGTTTTGCCATTTTCCGTCTGCGGGATCGACGCTGTACGGATTAAACCGGGGGCGGCTGGCCATGGCCAACACATCGTTGTTTTGGGCATCGAGCAATACGACGGCGCCTTCCTGCACTTGCGCCTCATCCAACGCTTCTTCGACAATCGTTTGCATGCCCGCGTCGAGTGTGGTGATGATTTTTAGCGGATAATACCGGTTGTCCGGGGCGCTTATCCGCAGTCCAAGCCCTTGCAGCGGATTATTTCGTCCATCCGTATAAATGATTGCTTTCTCTTGGCCTATTCCGCGCAAATATGCGTCGAACGTTCGTTCCAGTCCGGATGCGCCGACCTGTTGGCGGCTCCGTTCGTTTTTGTCGGGATCTTCCGCGATAAAGCCAATCACATGTTGCGCGGGCATATTTTCCGGGTAACGTACGGTGACTGGCAGCACATGAAGAAAGGGAAGCTTCAGCCCGGCCAGCGCCTGCGCCTCTTCCGGGGAAAGCAGATAGGGACGTTTTGCGTAGGCGGCGGTCCAGAACTTCGGAGCTTTCAGCCCGTCAACAAATGCCGACCACGCGGCGCGATTGATTTTCAAAATTTGCGCGATGCTTGCCGCCGCCTGCTCGCCGCGGAAATCGCCAACGGGAAAAACGGCCAATCCCTTGCCGACTTCCCCGGTAATGGGGCTTGCATCGCGGAAATAAAAATGGCCCCTGCCCGCATCCAGCACAAGCGCGTGTTCCCGCTGGGAAACCGCGCCGCGGGCAAGCCCGGTCTTTGCACCGGACAAAACACCCGAAGCGATCAGCTGCAAATACAACAGCCTGATTAGCAGAACAAGAAACCCCATGGAAAAGGCAAGCAACAATAAAAATATGCGCCGCTGCATCGGATTCACCCCAAAAACACGCTTCTTTTCCATTATTGCCCGGATGGGCATATTCAAACAAAAAAGCCTCCCATACACTGGGAGGCCAATTTTTACTGGATGGAAATATGCCGTTTAGATCACAAACTTGGTAAGTGACTCTTTGAGCGTATTCGACAGGGAGTCAAGCTTATCCGACAACTGCACCAGCTCTTCGCTCACTCTGAGCTGCTCCTGGCTCAATGATGCTACCTCTTCCGAAGTGGCCGAAGATTGTTGCGAAATGGCGCTGACACTGCCCATCGCTTCCGATAAAATCTCCTGTGATTCCTCCAATTTTTGGATGGAACCCGAGACATTGTCCAGTTGCACAATGAAATTGCTCATATTTTTATGCACATCTTTGAAGATGCGATCCGCTTCTTTCACCGAGGCGATCTGTTCCTGGAACAACGGATACGCTTCCGACAAAACTTGCACGGTCTCATCAATTTCATTTTGAATGGATTCGGTGATTTGCCCGACCACGTCAATCGATTGCCGCGATTGATCCGCCAATTTGCGGATTTCATCCGCGACCACCATGAATCCTTTGCCGGCCGCGCCGGCGCGCGCAGCTTCAATCGTCGCATTCAACGACAAAATATTGGTCTGTTTCGTAATGCCGTTTAACATATCCAAAATTTTGCGAATCGAGTTGGTGCTTTCTTTTAACTTATCGACTTTTTCGACCATCGACCGGGTCATCTCTTCGGTCGAATTTGTCTTCGTAATCAACTCCGCCATATAGGTAATGCCCTGTTCGCTGACGGTGCGAACCTGTGCGGCGGAAATGCCCATTTTTTCATTTTCGTCGATCACGAGCGCCATCTGTTTGCCGATATGCTGCGTCAAATCATTTCCCCGCTCCGCATCCACTGCGAGCGTAGAGGCGCCATTGGCGATTTCCTCGGTGGCGATCGATATTTCTTTGGCCGACGTAGCCGTATTTTTCGACGCTTCATTTAACAAGGCTGACGTAGCCAACACTTCCTGGGCGGAAACGTTCGTCTGCTTAACGAGCAGCGTGATTTGCTCCATCATTTCATTGAAGCTGCGCGATAATTGCCCGATTTCATCCTTGGACTTCACTTTGGTGCGAACCTGCAGATTCCCTTGCGCGCCTTCTTTCATCAAGCCGCTTAATTGCACGAGCGGCGTGGCGACGAAGCGGATAATCAGAAGGCCGATCACGACGGCCAAAACGGCAGCGACCAAAGCCAAAATAAGCGTCCAGACAAATATCTTGTTCGATCCGCTGGTTAAATCGCTGATTGGCGTTACGCCGACCAACGACCATCCCGTCACTCCCGATTTGCTGTGGACAATCAGTTCACTGTCGGTTTCTAAGGACCCGATCTGTTTCTTGAGGTCAAGCTTTTGTCCCAGTTTTTTGCCGATCAACTCCGGTTTGGACGCGAAGACAATGTCTCCATCCGCAGTAACGACCTGCACACT
>DASVDB010000019.1 GCA_036381315.1 Bacilli bacterium
AGCTCGATGCTAAAAGGTGCAACCGTGCTCGGCGTCGCCGCGGTGATCTCGAAATTGCTGGGGACGCTGCAGAAAATTCCGCTGCAAAACATTGCCGGCGATACAACCTTTGGGATTTATTCCGCGGTGTATCCTTTTTATATTTTGATCCTGTTTTTGGCAACGGCGGGTTTCCCCGTGGCGGTGGCAAAGTTTGTGGCGGAGCGGGCGGCGGCGGGGAACATGCGCGCTGCGGCAAAAGTTCTGGCCGTCTCGACCGTCATGCTGTCCATACTCGGAGCCGTCTTTTTTTGTTTGATGTACTTTGGGGCGGGCATGATAAGTTTCGCAATCGGCAGCGCGCAAACAAAATCGGCGTTGCAAAGCGTCTCGTTCGCGCTCTTGTTCGTTCCGGCGCTGTCCGCCTTGCGCGGCTATTTTCAAGGGTTGCAGGATATGATGCCGACGGCAGTATCGCAAGTGGCCGAACAATTCATCCGCGTGGCGACGATGCTTGTTTTGCTGTTCGCGCTTGCCAGCATGCGGGCTTCGGATGGCGCCATTGCGGCAGGGGCGACGTTCGGATCCGTCACAGGCGCGTTAGCCGGCCTTCTGGTCATGCTGCTTTATTGGAAAAAGGCCAAGCGGGAATATGCAACATTAGCGGCCGTTTTGCGGAATCACACCGAAAAGGCGGAGTCCTGGCGGGAACTTGCCGGGAAATTGCTTGCGTTTGCCTTGCCTGTTTGCCTGGGCTCGATCGTTGTTCCGATTTTGAACATCGTTGACACATTCACCATGCCGCATTTGTTGAAACAGTCCGGTTTCACCGAAAACGAGGCCATGTTCCGGCTTGGTTTATACAACCGCGGGCTTACGGTCGTCCAGCTGGTTTCCATGCTGGTGATTTCCGTTTCGGTCGCGATCGTTCCGGCGGTCGCCCAGGCCAAAGCGGAGCGCGATAGGGAATTGCTGCGCGTGCGCGTGGAACTGCCGGTGCGGCTCACCTGGCTGTTTGGCCTTGCGGCTTCCCTGGGCATTGCCGTCTTGGCTTTGCCGATCAATGTCATGTTGTATCAAGACGGGGCGGGCACGTCCGCCATGGCCATCATGGCGTTTACCGGCGTGTTCAGCGCGCTCAATATCACAACCGGCAGCGTCTTGCAAGGGCTGGGCAAAGTGCACATTCCAGCCGTCCATTTGCTTTCGGCGGCGGTGTTGAAATTGGTTTTGAATCTGGCCTTGCTGCCGAAATGGGGAATCATCGGCGGCGCCTTGGCCACTGTGCTGGCTTTCGCGCTTGCGGCGTTTCTCAATATGGCGGCGCTGCAAAAGATAACCGGGATGCGCTTTTCGTTTTCCGCCTATTGGTTAAAGCCCGGCCTGACCGTCATGAGCATGGTTGCGGCTGTTGCCGCCGTCCGGTTCGCTTTGCACAGTTGGCTGCCGCTTGCGGTTCACTCCGAACGAATGGTGGAAACTGTGATCGCGTTGATCGGAGTGGGAGCGGGCGTGGCCGTATTTTTCCCGGTTGCCTTTGCGGCAGGCGCGATAAGCGGTCAGGATCTGCAGGCGGCGCCCGCGCTGCGGGCAAAATTGGCGCCGTTGTTTCGCCGCCTGGAGCGGGGCTGATCATATGTCTGAAGGGGGAGTTTAAGATGGCTCGGTCAATTCATGTGGTGGGGTTGGGTTCGGGGGACCCCGACAAGCTGACGTTAGGCGTTTATAAAACGTTGCGGGAAGCGGGGCGCGTTTTTGTCCGCACGAATGTCCACCCGGTTGTCCGCCTGCTGGATGCGGAAAAAATTGCCTATACAAGTTTCGATGATATCTACCTGAAACATGACTCTTTTCCCGAAGTCTATAAGGAAATTTCCGATGTCCTGATCGAACAGGCGCTCAACGCGGATGAGCCGGTCGTTTACGCCGTGCCGGGCCATCCGATGGTGGCTGAAACCACGGTGCAATTGCTGCGGGAAACATGCGCGCGGCGGGGGATCCCCTTTTCCGTTTCCGGCGGCGAAAGTTTTTTGGATGAAGCATTCCTGCGGTTCGGATTCGATCCGATCGACGGGATGCAGCTTTTGGATGCGCAAACGATGAACCGCTCCATGCTTGCGCCCGCGCTGCATACGATTATCGCGCAGGTTTACGACAAAAGCGTAGCCTCCGACGTAAAACTTACCTTGATGGAACTTTATCCCGACGATTATCCGGTGACGATCGGGCATGAATTGGGGGTGGCCGGCAAAGAGAAAATCCTGACCGTACCGCTATTTGAACTGGACCGGCAGGAAGGGTTCGGCAATTTGTCGCTTGTATGGGTGCCGCGGACGGATGACGAGCGTATTGTGGGGCGCACGTTCGCGCGTTTGCAGGAAGTCGTCCGGATTTTGCGCAGCCCGGAAGGCTGTCCCTGGGATCGGGAGCAAACGCACCGGTCGATTCGCAAAAATCTGATCGAGGAAACCTACGAGGTGTTGGAAACGATCGATGATGACGATGCGGCGGCCATGTGCGAGGAATTGGGCGATTTGCTGTTGCAAGTATTGCTGCATGCGCAAATGGAGGCGGAGGCGGGATCGTTTGATATTTGGGATGTGGTGCAGGCGCTGCATGACAAACTGATCCGCCGCCATCCGCACGTTTTCGGCGACCGGACAGCGCAAAACGCCGCGGAAGCGTTAAGCACCTGGCAGGAAATGAAAGCGAAAGAAAAGGCGCAAGCGGGTGCCGAACGGCCGGCTTCCGTGTTGGCGGGTGTGCCGCGGGATCTGCCCGGGATCTTATATGCGTGGAAACTGCAGAAAAAAGCGGCGAAAGTAGGCTTTGACTGGGAACGGGCGGAGCAGGTTGCGGACAAAGTCCGGGAAGAGCTTGCCGAACTGATGGCCGTTGGCGAAGGCCGCGAGTTGCAGGATGAGCGCAAAGACGAGTTGGGCGATTTGCTGTTTGCCGTCGTGAATCTGGCGCGTTTTTTCGACATTGATCCGGAAGAAGCCATTTCGCTCGCCAACCGCAAATTTATGCGAAGATTTTCTTACATAGAGGAGCAACTCCGATTAAACAAGAAAGATATTGTCAACACTGGATTAGTGGAGATGGAACAGCTGTGGCAGCAGGCGAAGCGGGAGAATCATTGAACTGATCCTGTCGAAACATGCCAAAAAACAAAAAAAAATTTAAAAAAAATCGATTTGCAAGCAGGATTTTCCTGTAAAAGACAGAATATTTATCTCCGTGTACACATCATTCTGCGGGAACGCTTGCTGCCGCAAATCGCAAATGTTTCCGGAATCAGAGTACCGGGAAAGATCATTTTAGGAGGTTAGTTAAGATGAACAAAACAGATCTGGTCAACAACATCGCTGCCAAAAGCGGATTGACAAAAAAGGATGTTGAAGCCGTACTGAACGGTTTCCTCGGTGAAGTTACCACGGCTTTGTCCAAAGGCGACAAAGTGCAACTGATTGGTTTCGGCACTTTTGAAACGCGTAAGCGTTCCGGACGCGTCGGCCGCAATCCGCAAACCGGCAAAGCGATTAATATTCCGGCCTCGAAGGTGCCCGCTTTCAAAGCCGGCAACAAGCTTAAAGAAGCCGTAAAATAATGCGGCTTGACAAATTCCTGAAAGTTTCCCGCCTGATCAAGCGGCGCACCGTCGCCAAGGATGTTTCCGAGCAAGGAAGGGTTCTGATCAACGGCAGGGAAGCGAAACCGGGCAGCACGGTAAAAGTCGGCGACGAGTTGAAAATCCGTTTCGGTCAAAAAACGTTGACGGTCCGGATTGACAATATTAGCGAAACTTCGCGAAAAGAAGACGCCGACAGCATGTACACGCTGTTGCGAGAGGAATCCGAAAACTGACTGCGGGGGACCCGATAAGGGTCCCTTGTTTTTTGCACGTTCTAAATGGGACGACTTCCCCATAGTTTATACAAAGGAGGTCGTTTGATGATGGAGCACGGGAAAACGAAACGGCAGGAAATCAAGATGCTGAACCGCAAAATGCTGGAAGTATCCGGCGTCATGAACGTTGAGAGCTTCGACAGCGACGAGTTTCTGCTGGAAACGGAATGCGGCTTTTTGATGATTAAAGGCAGCAATTTGCATATTAAAAACCTAAGCCTCGAACAAGGCCTGGTCGCCATCGAAGGAACAGTTGACGCCATCGAGTATCTGGAAAGCGGCAGCGCCGGGAAATCCAAAGGGTTTTTGGGCAAATTGTTCAAGTGACACTCCCGGTTCAGTTCCAGACTCTATGGGCCATGGCGGCTTGCGGTTTTGTTTTGGGCTTATGTTTTGATATATACCGTGTCTGCTCGCGCCAACTGCATGTTCCGCGTTGGCTGATTCCGGCGTTTGATCTGTTGTATTGGGCGGCTGCGGCCGTGCTCGTTTTTCGCGTTCTTACGATCGTCAACAGCGGGCAAGTGCGCCTGTTTGTGTTCGCGGGCCTGTTCGCGGGCGGCGCGATTTATTTCGCGACGATCAGCAAGTGGGCCATTTTAATGGTAAAAAAAGCGATCGCGTTTGCTTTCTTGTTGGGGGCATGGTTGCGGAAAGCCGGAAAAGTTTTGTTCATCATTCCGCTCAAAGGTTTGTGGCGGCTATTATGGCTTTTTGGCGGTTTTTTCCTTACGGTATCTGTATTCGTCGGCAAAATTATGTTACAATTGCTTTATCCTGTCCGGATTTTGTTCGCTTTCCTGTTGCGTCCTTTTCACAGGCTTGTTTATCCGGTGCGGGGCTTGCGCAAACGTCTCGGCGCATTTGCGGGAAGGCTGAAGAAAATCCTATTCAAGTAAGCGGCAATAAGGAGGATTTGGCAAAGTGCACACGGATCTGGCAGGCAATCGTATCGTTGTCGCCGATAAAGGCAGACGCAGAAGAATGCGTTTGTTGCTGTTCATTTTGTCGGCATTTTTGCTGTGGGCCGTGCTTACGTTTTTTTCCCAACAAGACAATCTGCAAGGCAAAAACTCCAGATTGGCGCAGATGCAAAAGAAGCTTGCCGAAAGCGTAAAGCAAAACAAAGAGCTCAAGCTGGAAGTCACGCGATTGAACGATCCCGAATACATTGAACAAAGGGCACGGAAAGATTTCCACATGATACGCCCGGGAGAAACGTTGTTTGTTACGCCGAAATCGGAATAAACAAACGGCTTGTTTCCGGCGCGTTTACCATATTGACCTCCTAATCGACATCATGTATAATCTGCGTAGCTTCATTTAATTTTTTTGGCGGGAAGCGCTTTCGTACAGGCTTTTTTCGCAATATTCAAGGGAGGAACAGCACAATTTTATGTCATTCGAAGTGGGCACGAAGCTAGAAGGCAAGGTGACAGGGATCACGCACTTCGGTGCGTTTGTTGAACTTTCGCAGGGTGTCACCGGGCTAGTTCACATCTCCGAAATTGCCGACAACTATGTGAAGGATGTGAAAGATCACCTTAAAATTGACGATGTCGTCATGGTGAAAGTGATCAACGTTGACAAGGATGGAAAGATCGGTCTTTCCATCAAGCAGGCGAAAGATCGACCTGTCGAACCAAGGCCCGCTTTTTCAGATAAACCCGGTTACGGGCGCGCGGAACGCCACGAGTTTGGATTGGGCGGCGGCAAATCGTTCAGGCAGCCCAACAAGACTTCCTTTGAAGATAAAATGAACAAATTTTTGCGCGACAGTGAAGAGCGAATCGCCTCCCTGCGCAAGAACACAGAAGGCAAACGCGGTGGCCGCGGCGCGCGGCGCGACTGATACAATTTGATCATGACAAGGCTGCATGGACCAGCATCCATTGCAGCCTTTTTTGTCGGAAATTTCTCTGAAACTCCCAACTCATTCTGACAAACTTTTATGGTTGAGAGATTTTATAATAGAGGGCGCACAAAAAAGAGATAGGTGGTGCCCGTCCATCATGCTTAAGAAAAATGAGATGATCATTCCCGCGGCGGCGGCCGAAAGCAAGCGGTTTTGGCGAAAGTGGAGGGCGAAATGGAGAGGAACCAACGCGGGCGCGCTTCTTCCGCGCCTGTCCGCGCAAGCCTCAACAATCTTGTTGGTCGGAATGGCTGTTTTGTTGGGGCGGGCGGCAATATTGGACGGATTGAATCCGTTCGCCGTATCCTATTTTGCCGTCGTCTATTTCTTGCGAAAAGATTTGCTGATGTGGATTGCCGCCGGACTGTTGATCGGTAATCTGCTTTCGCCCGCCGCGCAAGCCGGCAGTCTGCTCTCTCAATTCGCGGTGATGCTGTTAATCCAGTGGGCGCTGGAAAAATTCGATCGGACCGAATTGGCTTATGCGCCGGTCATTGTTTTTATCGCGTCTTTTTCCGTCCAGTTATTCGGAATTTTGGCGCAGGACAACTTCGCCTGGTATGATCTGACGATGGCGGCTGTTGAAGCGGTTTTAAGTTTTATGCTTACGCTTGTCTTTATTCAGGCATTGCCTGCGTTCATCCTGGCGAAGAAAAGCGGGCAGTGGCGGCATGAAGAACTGATTTGCCTGATTATTTTGCTCGCCTCCGCCATGACCGGGGCGATCGGTTGGAGCATTTCCGGCTTGGCTGTCGAGCATCTGCTGACGCGAGCGTTCATTCTCATCTTCGCCTTGTTGGGCGGGGTCACGTTGGGCACGACGGTCGGCGTCATCAGCGGGCTCGTCATAAGCCTGGCCGACGTTTCCGCAATCGGGCAAATGGGCTTGCTGGCGTTTGCGGGCATGCTTGCCGGTTTGTTGAAAGAAGGCGGCAAATGGGCGGTTGCCTTTGGCTTTTTTCTCGGCTCGTCGATTCTTTCCATCTACCTCGGCACGCAAGCGGAAGTGCTTCAATCGTCGTGGGAGTCGCTTGCCGCAGCGGCGTTTTTTCTGCTTGTGCCAAAGTTCTGGCTATCGAAGGCGGCGCTGTTTGTGCCGGGGACGCAGGAACATATCAGGTATCAGTACGAATATGCCAAACGGGTGCGGGATGTTACGGCAAACCGCGTCGAGCAATTCTCGGAAGTGTTCCGCCAGCTGTCCGGCAGCTTCCGTCAGGTCGCGGGCGACAGCGCCGCCCGGAAGGAGGAATTTGGCGAATTTTTAAAGGCGGTGACGGCGAATACTTGCGCGACGTGCTGGAAACGGGAGGCGTGCTGGGAGAAAAAGTTTTATCAAACATACGAAATGATGAACGAGATGATGGCGGCTTTGGAAGAAAATGAGCACTTTGCCCATCGGGATATCCCGCAGAACTGGAAAAGACTTTGCGCCAAGACGGAAAAGGTGCTGGATGCGATGAAGGCGCAATTGGAGCAGCAAAAGTACGATTGGACGTTGAAAAAGCAAATTATCGACAGCCGCAAGTTGGTTGCGGAGCAATTGTCCGGCGTGTCGCAGGTCATGGAAGACTTGGCCAAGGAAATCAAACGCGAAGGGATGGAACTCGTCCAGCAGGAGGAGACCATTCGGCAGGCGTTGGAGCAGTTGGGCCTGTCCATTCACAGCATCGACATCATTAGCCTGGATGAAGGAAATGTGGAGATCGAGATTGTCCACCAGTTCAACAAGGGCTATGACGAGTGCCGCAAAATTATCGCGCCGCTCCTGTCGGACATTTTGGCGGAAAATATTGCGGTAAAAAGCGAACAATTTTTGGCCAAAGGTGACGGCTATTACCGTGTTGTTTTCGGCTCCGCCAAGGAATTTGAAGTGGAGACGGGAATTGCCGGGGCGGCCAAAGGCGGCGGCTTGTTGTCCGGCGACAGTTTCAGCGCGGCCGAATTGGGCAACGGGAAATATGCGGTAGCCATCAGCGACGGCATGGGGAACGGGGAACGCGCGCGGGCGGAAAGCAGCGCGGCGTTGTCGATTTTGCAGCAGCTTTTGAAAACGGGGATGGATGAAAAACTCGCGGTAAAATCGGTGAATTCCGTTCTGACGCTGCGTTCGCCCGATGAGATGTTTGCCACCATCGATGTCGCGTTGATCGATTTGTACACCGCCGACACAACTTTTATGAAGATCGGCTCCATTCCAAGCTTCATCAAACGGGGAGACGATGTGCTCACCGTTACGGCTAACAACCTGCCCGTCGGCATTTTGCAGGAAATCGACGTCGAGCTCGTGACGATCCGGCTTTATCCGGAGGATCTCCTGATTATGATCACCGACGGCATTTATGACGCTCCGGGCCCCACAGTCAACAAAGAGTTGTGGCTGAAACGGCTGATTCAGGAAATTCGGGCGGAAGCGCCGCAGGATATTGCCGATTGCTTGTTGGAAAAAGTCGTGCGCTATCATCAGGGGGAGATTCGCGACGACATGACGGTTGTAGTCGCCAGAATCGCGAAAAAACACCCGGAATGGGCGACGATTCGCTGGTCCGGGCATAAATCGTTCGAGCGCCCGCGGACGGTCAGCTAAACGGCGGTTGCATCCGGGCGCGTTTCCGGAATCGGCTCATCCTCCGCCAGCTTTCAACTGTTTCGCCATCGCGGCAATCAGTTTCATCGGTTTGGCCGGGTCCTTCACATCAAAGCGAATGGTGAAAATTTTCGCCAGGGTGTCCTGGCTAACGCCCGCGAATACCGGGCTGTCCCGCAAATCGACCCCGTAAAGCGTAGGCTTGGTGTCTGCGGGAAATTGCGCGTAGATCAGGCGGTCTTCCGGAACAAGTGATTGCAGCTCGTCTTTCCAGGGTTCAAGCGGCAAGAAAGCCGCATCCTGTCCGAGACGGTTAAATTGTACATCATCCACAATATAAATGTCGGGCCGCTCCGCCGCCAGCAAAACGACCGATTTTTGCACCTGCGCGTAGTCCAAAGTCCCCGATTCGCCGCTGGGAGTATAGTTTAAAAGCACCGCGACCCGTTTCCATCCCGGGACAAGTTCGGCCATTTTTGTTTCCAGAGGCGCGGTTTCATCCGCGACGTACGCCCCGACCATCATCGTAGACACATCGGGCGGAATTTCCTTTTGCTTGGCTATAAAACTGTGCACCAGCGAGATGATGAGAATGAGGACCGCGAGCCCGCCTAGCAGATGCAATTTATAATAGTATAAAAAGTGCTCGATTTTTCTCCGCAGGGGGCTTTTGGTTTGCTCCGATCGATAGATCGGATTGCTTTCCAGATCCAGTTGCTGAAAATGCGCGACGATTTGTTTATACGCTTGATTGTACGGTTCGAACTGCTTTTCTTCCTGGGCTTTTTCTTCTTCGCCCAAGCTTTTTATTTTCGCCTGATGGCGTTTCAGCAAAATAAAATAGCGGCGCTCAACCTCGTCTTTGCTTGCGTTTTCGGGAACTCCCAGCATTTCGTATGCCTGTTTTAACGCATCCACCTGAATTTCCCCTTTTTCCAGTCCGTTGTACGGCATTGCTTCCATTACATATTTTAACGTGAATGCCGCCGACAAGCAAAACGGCAATTCGGGGTGCCGGTGTCGAGTTCCCTAACCATTTCGCGCCCCGAAAGACAAGCAAATTGGCTTCGCGGGCCCGGATGATAACGCGAAAAACGGTAGCGCATATGTGTTTCATTTTCCCGTTTCGACCGCGAAGGCGGCGGGCTTGACACAACCTGGCCTGCACGAGCGATCTTGCAAAAACGGACCGCTTATTCTATAAATGTAACATAAAGGGTTCAACGCCGACCGGAGGGGTGGCGCCCGTATTGGCAAAAGTGATCCGCGGTTTGTGCCGCACAGGCGGCGCGGCAAAGCAAGAAAATGCGCAATTGCCCTTAAAACCTTAAAAAGCGGAGAGGAAAAATTCCGCGCAAAAAGCCGCCGCTTGCCCGGGAACTGCCGCAATCATGCCAGTGTTGGCGGCATTTGCGATATTTTTTTGTCGCGGCGGTTCGGAATCGGAAGGAATGACCGCAGTGGATGACCTGATTCGCCAGGTGGAGGCGACCATTGAAGAAGAAGGGCTGTTGGCCAGAGGAGACAAGATCGTCGTCGCGGTTTCCGGGGGGCCGGATTCTGTGGCGCTGTTACATGTGCTTTTTTCGTTGGCCAAAAAGTGGGATTGGCAGCTTGTCGCGGCGCATGTCAACCACCGCTTCCGTCCGGCCGAGTCGGAAAAAGAAGCGGAGCAAGTCAGGCTGTTGGCGGCCCGGCTGGATGTGCCGTTTGCCTACGCCCAAATCGACGTGCCGGCTTACGCGTCCGAACGCGGCTTGAATCCGCAGGCTGCGGCGCGGGAAAAGCGCTACGCATTTTTGCATGAGGCTGCGAATCAATACGGCGCGACAAAATTGGCGCTTGCCCATCATGCCGATGACCAGGCCGAAACCGTGCTGATGCGGATCATACATGGCACGGGATTAACGGGCCTCGCCGGCATCCCGATCAAACGAACGGAAAAAAACTTGCAACTTATTCGCCCCTTGT
Organism: Bacilli bacterium; assembly: GCA_036381315.1. NCBI lineage: Bacteria > Bacillati > Bacillota > Bacilli > Bacilli bacterium. The sequence continues at coordinate 10,362 of DASVDB010000019.1, forward strand.
TGCGTAATACGAAACGAGAGTTGGAGAATTATTGCCGTGCGGCCGGCCTTGCATATTGTATCGACAGCAGCAATTTGCAGCGAAAATATGTGCGCAACCGCATCCGCCTGGACGTGCTGCCGCTTCTTTCCTCGATTAATCCGGAAATTCGCGGCTCGCTCAACCGATTAGCCGCGCAAGCGGAGGTTGACGGGGGCTTGCTTGACGCTTTGGCGATGCGGCGTTATGCCGTGCTGGTGGTGGAAAAACAATCAGAATGCACATTCGCCAGATTTTCATTTCTTAAGCTGCACGTTGCTTTACAAAGAAGAATGATTAAACTAATATTAAGTTATCTTGCGGCAAAAACGCGAAAAACGGCATTTTTGGCGAGGTTTTCCGACTTCAGGACGATCGAAACCATGCGCGTTGCCATCGCGCGGGATGCGCCGTCGACGCTGCGTCTGGACATCGGCGGAGCGTTGCGGTTTATTCGCGAGTATGAGCGAATCCGCATTGTGAGTGCGGCGGCTTTGGCAAAGCCCAGGCATTACCTGTATCACGTTGCCGCGGTGCCGGCGCGGCTGTGGATCGCGGAAGCCGGCTGCACGTTGACTTTTGAAACGGCCGATGCGGCAACGGTCATGGAGACCGGCGATCAAAACACAGCCGTGTTTGATTTCGATCGCCTGCGTTTTCCGCTTGCGGTCCGCAATCGCCGGGATGGCGACCGGATGCGCCCGCAAGGTTTAAATGGAAGTAAAAAGGTAAAAAATATGTTCATTGATGACAAGGTTCCGCCCGAAAACCGGGACTGTCTGCCGCTTATTATCGACGCCGGCGGAACGATCCTGTGGATTCCGCAACTGCGGCGGTCGGATCACGCGGCGGTCGGCGACCGCACAACTCGCGTATTAATTATTCGGGCAAATTTTGAATGAACATATAGACGTGCTCATACTATTGAAAGCAGGAGGGTTATGGTTGCACAACGACATTCAGGAAATACTGCATTCGGAAGAAGAGATTCAGGCGAAAATCCTGGAGCTCGGCAAACAGATCAGCAAAGACTTCTCCGATAAGAAACCGTTGGTCATTTGTATTCTGAAAGGCGCATTCATTTTTATGGCTGATTTGATCAGACGCCTGGATATACCGGTTGAAGTGGATTTCATGGCCGTGTCCAGCTATGGGCAATCGACGAAATCGTCCGGTGTCGTTAAAATTATGAAAGATCTCGATACGCCGGTAGATGGACGCCATGTGCTAATCGTTGAAGACATTATTGATAGCGGACTTACTTTAAGTTATATCATCGACGTGCTGGAACGGCGCAATGCGCTGTCCGTAACGGTCGTTACGCTGTTTGACAAACCGGCGCGCAGAACCGTCGGTTTGGAAGCCGATTATACGGGATTTGTGCTGCCGGACGCGTTTGTTGTCGGCTATGGGCTGGATTACGCGGAAAAATACCGCAATTTGCCCTATATAGGCATCTTGAAGCAGGAAGTATACTCCAAATGAGGACAAGGCATGCGGCCATCGCCGGCGCGTATCGGCATGGGCTCTATTGTGGCGGAAAAGTCTGCTGTGGTAAAATAATAAGGTGTGCGTCGAGAGGAGGTTGGGGATGAACAGGCTTATTCGAAATACCGGATTTTATCTCATTATTTTTTTGGTTACGGTTGGGATCGTACACTTTATTAGCAATCAGAACGATCAGCGGGAAGAAATCCGCTACGACCAGTTTCGCGCTGAACTGCAAAAACAAAATGTGGAAGAAGTGTCCGTCAAGTTTGTCGGCTATACATATCTGATTAACGGTAAGTATAGACATCCGGAAAATGCTGATAAAACGAATTTCTTTGTTTATGCCCCCTTCGGCGAAAAAGTCGTCGATGAAATTGAACAAGGCGGAGTTGCCAAAGTAACATTCCAGAAAATGGAAGGCGAAAATGTCTGGATTACCTTCCTGACTTCCATTATTCCGTTCGTGATTATCTTTATTTTGTTTTTCTTCCTGTTTAACCAGGCGCAGGGCGGCGGCGGCAAAGTCATGAATTTCGGCAAAAGCCGGGCGCGGCTGTATAATGAAGAGAAAAAACGCGTCACCTTTGAAGATGTGGCGGGTGCGGATGAAGAAAAGCAGGAGCTTGTCGAAGTCGTGGAATTTTTGAAAGACCCGCGCAAGTTTGCCGCTGTCGGCGCCCGCATTCCGAAAGGCGTGCTGCTTGTCGGTCCTCCCGGAACAGGTAAAACATTGCTGGCGCGCGCGGTGGCGGGCGAAGCGGGAGTGCCGTTTTTCAGCATCAGCGGCTCCGACTTCGTGGAAATGTTCGTCGGTGTCGGCGCGTCCAGAGTGCGCGACTTGTTCGAAAATGCCAAGAAAAATTCTCCGTGCATTATTTTCATTGACGAGATCGACGCGGTCGGGCGCCAACGCGGCGCGGGACTGGGCGGCGGTCACGATGAACGCGAACAAACCTTGAACCAATTGCTTGTCGAGATGGATGGGTTTGGCGCCAACGAAGGCATCATCATTATCGCCGCAACCAACCGGCCCGACATTCTGGACCCGGCGCTTTTGCGTCCGGGGCGTTTTGACCGGCAAATTACGGTGGATCGCCCGGACATTAAAGGGCGCGAGGCCGTGTTGCGGGTGCATGCGCGCAACAAGCCGCTGAATAAAGACGTCAAGCTGGAAACGATCGCCAAGTTTACGACCGGGTTTACCGGGGCCGATCTGGAGAATTTGTTGAATGAGGCGGCGCTCCTGGCCGCGCGAAGAAACCGCAAAGACATCTCGATGAAGGAAGTCGAAGAAGCTGTCGAACGCGTCGTGGTCGGCGTCGAAAAGAAAAGCCGCGTCATCAGCGAGCGGGAAAAACGCATCGTCGCATATCACGAATCCGGCCATACGATTGTCGGCTACTACCTGGAAAATGCCGACATGGTGCAGAAAGTAACCATTATTCCGCGCGGCAGGGCCGGCGGCTATGTGATGATGTTGCCGAAGGAAGACCGCATGCTGATTACGAAAAAGGAACTGCTGGAACGCGTTACCGGGTTGTTGGCCGGACGGGTGTCCGAGGAACTGTACATCGGAGAAATCGGTACGGGCGCATACAGCGACTTCAAACAAGCGACCAGTATCGTCCGCAGCATGATCGTCGAATACGGCATGAGCGAAAAGCTTGGGCCGATGCAGTTCGGGAATCCGCAAGGGCAAGTATTCCTCGGCCGCGATATCGGCCATGAGCAGAACTACAGCGATCAAATCGCCTACGAAATCGACCAGGAAATGCAGGCGATCATCCGCGAATGCTATGAACGGGCAAAACAACTTTTGACCGAACATGCGGACAAGGTTCACCTGATCGCGAACACGCTGCTTGAGCGGGAAACGCTGGATATTGACATGATCAAGCAATTGATCGAGCACGGCAAGCTGGATGACGATGATAAAGAAAGCGGCGGCGACAAACCGGCGGAAGCAACCGGCGATGCGGCGGATCAGCCGGAGGCCAAACAGCCTGAAGCCCCGGCGCAAGACAATGTGAAGGTGAATATTCAAACGCAGGATCAACAGAATAAACTGGACTTCGACAAGCCGAAAGGCGATAAGCCCGATGGCAAAAACGAACCATAACCGGCATTCAATCCCGGACCGGCAACTCATTTACGAGTTGCCGGTTTTTATTGTCATTGTCAGATGTCTTTACTCCTGTAAAAAAAGTTTGTTGACACCGGCGTGAAGGTTGTGTAAATTAGGTTCACAACGGCATAGCCTTTAGGAGGGACAATGATGCTTGACATGGAAGCGATGGCGCTCGAACGCAAGAAAGAGCAAAACCGCATATTGAAACAACGGTTGCTGGAACTGAAAAAAGAGCGTAATGCAATCATCCTGGCCCACTATTATCAACGCGACGAGATTCAGGAAGTCGCCGATTTCCGCGGCGACTCATTTTTGTTGGCGCAAAAGGCCGCCCAGACCGACGCCGATACAATCGTTTTTTGCGGCGTTCACTTTATGGGGGAAAGCGCCAAGATACTCGCCTATGACAAGACGGTCATCGTCCCCGACGAACGCGCCGGATGCCCGATGGCCGATATGGTCAATGTGGACGGCTTGCGAAAATTGAAAGCGAAACATCCGAACGCAAAAGTGGTCACCTACATCAACTCTTCCGCCGAAGTTAAAGCGGAAACGGATATCGTCTGCACATCGGCAAATGCGGTGAAAATCATTCAGTCGCTCGATGCGGACGAAATTATTTGGGTGCCGGATAAAAATTTGGGCAATTATGTGGCAAAATTCACAGACAAAAAAATGATCATCTGGGAAGGTTACTGCAACACGCACGACATGCTCGTCGTCAAGGATGTGGTCGAAATGCGGAAACAGTACCCGAACGCCCGATTTGTCGCCCATCCCGAATGCAGGCCCGAAGTGGTGGCGATGGCCGATTTTGTCGGCAGCACGACGGCGATTATCAAATATTGCCGGGAGTCGGAGCACGACGAATTTATCGTGGGCACGGAAGACGGAACCGGATATCAACTGCGCAAAGACAGCCCGCAGAAAAAGTTTCATTTTGCCTCCAAATATCTGGTCTGTCCGAATATGAAAGTAAACAATTTAAAAAAGCTGGTGCGCGCTTTGGAAACAATGCGCCCGCAAATATACGTGCCGCCGCATGTTGCCGATAAGGCGCGGGTGTCGCTCTTGAGAATGCTGGAAGTTGCCGGGAAATAGGTTTTGCGGTAGGCAAACGGAAGGATGTTGGCTTGATGTTGCATCGCTATTTGGTGGATTTTTCGCTAGACCGGCTTCCCGTTGTCGAGACGGATGTGATTGTCATCGGCGCGGGAATTGCCGGATTGTTCACGGCGATAAAAGCCGGCGAAACTTCGCGGGTAATCATGATCACAAAAAAGTCGCTCTTTGACAGCAACACGCAGCACGCGCAGGGCGGCATCGCCGCCGTGATCTCCGCCGATGATTCGCCGGCGGAACATCGGCGAGATACACTTGTTGCCGGCGCGGGACTTTGCCATCCGGCCGCGGTCGACGTGCTTGTCCACGAAGGGCCGGCGTTGGTCGGCGAATTGATCCGCATGGGCACGCGGTTCGACAAGGAAAACGGCGAGCTGGCGCTGACCAGGGAGGGGGCGCACAGTCAGCGGCGCATTTTGCACGCGAACGGCGACGCCACCGGAGCGGAGATTGTGCGAGCGTTGTCCGAACGGGCGCTCATGCATCCGCGCATCGAAATTTGGAACGACCATTTCGCGATCGATCTTTTGACGGATAACGGCGAATGCTATGGCGTATTGGCGCAAAAACCGGACGGCAAAAGGGTGGCGGTTGTCGGCAAAGCGACGGTATTGTCAACAGGCGGCGCCGGGCAGCTTTTTCGCTACACGACCAATCCGGACATTGCCACCGGCGACGGTGTCGCCATGGCTTTTCGCGCAGGCGCGGAAATCCGCGATGTCGAATTTATCCAGTTCCACCCAACGGCGCTTTGCTATCCCGGGGCGCCGCGATTTTTGATCTCGGAAGCCGTGCGGGGCGAAGGGGCCTATTTGCGCAACATCAACGGCGAACGATTCATGGAAAAGTATCACCGCCAGTTGGAGTTGGCGCCGCGTGATGTGGTGGCCCGGGCGATCGTTAAAGAGATGGAACAAACGAAAGCCACATTTGTCTATTTGGACATTACGCATGAATCCCCCGAAATGGTAAAACGCCGGTTTCCCACCATTTATCGGTATTGCTTGCAATATGGGCTGGATTTAACGGTCGACTGGATTCCCGTGGCCCCGGCCGCGCACTACACGATGGGCGGTGTGAAGACGGATCTTGCCGGGGAGACAAACATTGCCCGCTTGTTTGCTTGCGGCGAAGCGTCATCGACAGGCGTACACGGCGCCAATCGGCTGGCCAGCAACTCCTTGTCGGAAGCCATCGTGTTCAGCCGGCGGATTGTCGAAAAAATTCGGCATTTGGATCGGTGGAAGTGCTTGCCGGATATCAGATATGATTTGAAACGCTTGGAACCGTCGATGCAGCCGATTATCGAACGCAGGTTGAAACTGCAAAAGCTCATGCTGCGTTATGTTGCGTTGAAACGCTCGGCAAAGGGGCTGAAAACAGGGTTGGACGAATTGCGGCGGCAAACGCCGATTTTTACCGCCAGATTGGCGCTTCGGGAAGAATTCGAATTCGCCAATTTATTGACCTGCGCGATTTTAACCGCGCAAGCGGCGTTGCTGCGCGAGGAGAGCAGAGGCGCCCATTATCGGGAAGACTTTCCTGTGACGGATGAACGCAAGTGGAAAAAGCATATCGTTTTTAACCGAAAAACCGGCATTAGCGAGGAGTGGGAAACGGATGGCTGAATGGCTTAACTCGTTATGGCTGCGCCGCCAAATTGAAAGCTGGCTTCAGGAGGACATTGGCACGGGGGATGTGACGGCGGAGGCCACGATCTTGGCCGATCACCGTTCCAACGGGATTATTCATGCCAAGGACGACGGCCTGATCGCCGGACTGCCGGTCGCGGAGCTCGTATTTCGCACCGTTGACGCGCAATTGGCGTTTACGCCGAGAGTGGCGGAAGGTTCGCCAATCAGCCGGGGCGATATTGTGGCGGAAGTAAGCGGGCGTACGCGCAGCATTCTCATGGGGGAGCGGCTCGCGCTCAATTTGTTGCAGCGTTTGTCCGGAATCGCCACGAAGACGCGCGCATTTGTATCGGCTTTGGACGGATTGCCCGCGCGCATTGTCGACACGCGTAAAACGACGCCGGGCCATCGCGCCCTGGAAAAATACGCGGTCAAAGTCGGAGGGGGGCACAATCACCGATTTGGTCTTTACGACTCCGTGCTGATCAAGGATAATCATATTAAGGCTGCAGGAGGTGTCATGGCGGCGATTGAACGCGCGCGCGCGCGGATTCCCCACACGATGAAAATCGAGGTGGAAGTGGAGCGGATGGACCAATTGGCGGAAGCGCTGCGAGCAAAAGCGGATATCGTCATGCTGGACAATATGCCGCCGGAACAGTTGCGCGATGCGGTGCGGTTTATCAAACACGCCGATCCGCGGATCGTTACGGAGGCGTCAGGCGGCGTGTCGCTGGAAAATGTGCGGGCGCTTGCGGAAACGGGCGTCGATGTCATCTCCGTCGGTTCTTTGACTTATTCGTTTCAAAGCCTCGATATCAGCCTTGATTTGTTTGCCAAGAAGGAGGCCGCCCAATGATACTGGCGATCGATATTGGGAATACCAATATTGTCTTGGGATTGTACGAAGAAAAAAAGCTGCTGCATCACTGGCGCATCGGCACCAACCGCGCCGCTACCGTTGATGAGTACGGCATGCTGTTGCGCAATTTGTTTCAACACGCCGGAATCGCGATGGAGCAAATCGTAGGCGTCGTGGTTTCGTCGGTTGTGCCGCCGATCATGAACACAATGGAAGCGTTATGCAAGGAATATTTGCATAAGGAGCCTCTCGTTGTCGGGCCGGGGATGAAGACCGGGCTGAATATCCGCTATGAAAACCCGCGCGAAGTGGGCGCCGACCGCATTGTCAACGCGGTTGCGGCAATCGAACTGTACGGCGCGCCAATCATTGTAGTTGATTTCGGAACGGCGACGACGTTTGATTATATCGATGAAAAAAGCAGTTATTTGGGCGGCGCCATCGCGCCAGGCATCGGCATTTCCACCGAAGCGCTGTATCAGCGCGCATCCAAGCTGCCGCGGATCGAACTGGTGAAACCGGCGAGCACGGTGGGGCGGAATACGGTAGCATCCATGCAAGCGGGGATTGTTTTCGGCTTTGCCGGCCAGGTTGACGGCATCGTTACCCGCATGCGCGATGAGTTTTCGCATCAAGCGAAAGTGGTGGCGACCGGCGGTTTTGCCGAATTGATCGCGGCGCATGCGCGCACAATCGAAATCGTGAATCCATTTTTAACATTGCAAGGGTTGCAAATCATCTATGAACGGAACGCATGAAAAGAGGGACGAAACGCCGGTGCAAAAAGATGAAATTGTTCGCGGTACCGCATTAGACGGGATGGTTTGGGTGATAGCCGCCCGCACCACTCATCTTGTTGAGGAATTGCGCAGGCGCCATCATACATACCCGGTCGCCACGGCGGCGCTTGGGCGCGCGGCGACGGCCGGCGCCATGATGGGTGCGATGCTTAAAGGCGAGCAAAAACTTACCGTGCAAATAAAAGGCAATGGGCCGCTGGGCCAAATCGTTGTCGACGCCAACGCGCATGGAGAAGTGCGCGGATATGTCCGCAACGCCCAGGTGGATTTGCCGCTTAACGCAAAAGGGAAGCTGGACGTTGCCGGCGCAATCGGCACGACCGGTTTTCTTCATGTGATCAAGGATCTTGGCATGAAAGAACCGTACGGCGGCAGTTCGCCGCTTGTTTCGGGAGAACTGGGCGAAGATTTTACCTATTATTTCGCCCAATCGGAACAAACGCCGTCGGCAGTGGCGCTTGGGGAGATGATCAATCCCGACGCCTCGGTAAAAGCCGCCGGAGGGTTGATTGTGCAATTGCTGCCGGGACTTAAAGATGAACAGATCGGCCGCCTGGAGCAAAAATTGGCCGCATTGCCGCCAATCACCGCCATGCTGGATGAAGGCGCCGCGCTCGAAGAGATCGCGGAGCGGGTAGTCGGCCCATTTGCGGTTTTGGGCAAAATGCAGGTCCATTTTCACTGCAACTGCTCCCGGGAGAGAGTGGAGCAAGCTCTGGCCAGCCTGGGGCAAGAGGAAGTCCGGCAAATGCTTAAGCAGGATGGACAAGCGGAAGTTGTATGCCATTTTTGCCATGAGTCGTATCGCTTCGGGCCTGAACAATTGCAACGGATTATTGCCAAACTTTAAACCGACGGACCGGATAAAAGAGGGGAATGGACTTGCGTAATTTGAGGCTGACGGTAATGGCCGGTTCGCTTCTTTTGTCTGCGGTTGTATTTTTTCTGTTGGGCAGATATGCCGCGCCCTATACCCCGCAGCAGATCAAGCCTTCGCATGATGACGAGATTTTGGCGCAAATCGGCGGAACAGAGATTACGAGGGGTGAACTGCGCGACCGGCTGGAACAGACATACGGCTACATGATGCTGCAGCGGATGCTTGACCGGGAAGCTGTTCTGCGCGCCGGGAAAAAGGCGCATTTGTCGGTAACGGCGGCCGAGATCGACGATGAACTGAAACGGATGCAAGCCGGTTATGACAGCGCGGAACAATTTTACCGATCGATGCGGGAACAGCTGGGGTTAAGCGAACAGCAATTGCGGGAAGATACATTTTACAAGTTGTTATTGGATAAAATTGCGACTGAGCATATCCGGATATCCGATCAGGAGGTCAACCAATATCTGTTCGCCCATCCCGACGAATGGGAGAGCAACGTGTTCATTCATTTGCAGGAAATTGCCGCGCCCGATCAGGAAACCGCGCTGATGGTTAAAGATCAGCTTGATCAGGGCGCAGATTTTGCGCGTTTGGCGAAAAAATATTCCGTCGGCGACACGATTCCGGAAGACGGGGATTATGGCTGGGTCGCAATCAACGACCCGTTTATCGCCCCGCAAGTGTTGTCTGTTGCGAAAAATTTGCCGGCAGGCGGCATCGCCGGCCCGATCAAAGTTGCGGACAAATACGCCATCATTCGGGTGCTGGACAGAAACGAGCCGGATGAACAAGAACAACGCCGAATTTTTGCGGGTATTCGCAAACAATTGGCACTGGAAAAAGCCGAACCGCTTCCGGATATCGTTGCCAAGCTGCGCAAAAAATACAACGCGGTTGTCATTTCTCCGCAATATCAATAAAGCACGGGCGCAAATAATTCCGCCAACCGCCAACTATCCGGTATTGACAATGAATTGCAACGCTGTTAAGATTGCTTTATAAAAAACCAACCATATCAGTCGGAATAATTCTAATTTAGGAGGCATTCTAATGGCCAAAATTTATGATAGCATCACACAAGCGATCGGAGACACGCCGCTTGTCCGCTTGAATCGGGTCGTGCCGCAGGACAGCGCGGAGATTTACCTGAAGTTGGAGTACCAAAATCCGGGGTCAAGCGTAAAAGACAGAATTGCACTATATATGATTGAAGAAGCGGAAAAGGAAGGGAAATTGCGGCCTGGCGATACGATTGTCGAGCCGACCAGCGGCAATACGGGGATCGGCCTGGCTTTGGTAGCCGCCGCTAAAGGATACAAGGCGATACTGATCATGCCGGATACGATGAGCATGGAGCGCCGCAATTTGTTGCGCGCTTACGGCGCCGAATTGATCTTGACGCCGGGTGCCGAAGGCATGAAGGGCGCGATCCGCAAAGCGGAAGAACTGACGGCAGGCAAATCGGGATACTTTTTGCCACAGCAGTTCAAAAACCCGGCGAACGTGAAAGCCCATCGGGAAACAACGGGTCCGGAAATCGTCGATGCCATCAAATCCAAGGGCGGCAAGCTGGACGCGTTTATTTCCGGCATCGGCACGGGCGGGACCATTACCGGGGCGGGACCGGTTCTCCGCAAGCATTTTCCGGACATCAAAATCTATGCCGTCGAGCCTGCCGGGTCGCCGGTTTTGTCGGGGGGCCAGCCGGGGCCGCATAAGATTCAGGGCTTGGGCGCGGGATTTATTCCGGATATTCTCGACACTTCGGTTTACGACGGCGTTATCACGGTAGAAAATGAAGAAGCGTTTGAAACTTCGCGCAGAGTTGCCCGCGAGGAAGGCATTCTCGGCGGTATTTCCTCCGGCGCGGCTATTTTCGCGGCATTGAAAGTGGCCAAGGAATTGGGGGCAGGCAAACGGGTCGTGGCCATCATCCCAAGCAACGGCGAACGTTACCTGAGCACTCCGTTGTATCAGTTTGACTAATAGCGCGGCGACATGCGATCATAGGTTGGATAACACCCCCCTCGGTTGAGGGGGTTTTTCGTTCAACCGGTGCGCCGCGGCCCGTATACCGGCTCGATCGGGTGGATTGACTATAACGGCAATATGGAATTAAATATAGTTATCCGCAAAAGCGAAAGCGTTGTGGCAATCCTTTCTGTTTGCCGAAAATGAAAGGCGCGGCTTGCATTTGTTGCCGCCATTTGAGAGGAGCGGGAGAAAATGATCCTCGTTATCGACAATTACGACTCATTTACGTACAATTTGGTGCAATACCTGGGGGAAATTGGCGAAGAGGTTGTCGTTCGCCGCAATGACGCCGTCACTTTGGATGAGATTGCGGGGTTAAATCCCGACCATATTTTGCTTTCGCCGGGACCCTGCACACCGAATGAAGCCGGCATCTGCCTTGCGTTAATCGCCGGTTTTGCCGGCAAAATCCCGATTCTGGGCGTCTGTCTCGGCCATCAGTCGATTGGCCAGGCATTCGGCGGCAAGGTGGTGCGCGCGGCCCAAATGATGCACGGCAAAACTTCGGAAATTTTTCACGACGGGAAAACGGTATTTGCCGGACTTCCGTCTCCTTTTTCGGCGACGCGTTATCATTCCCTGATCGTTGAGCGTAATTCGCTTCCCGCATGCCTGGAAATCAGCGCGGAAACGAAAGATGGCGAAATTATGGGATTGCGGCATAAGGAATACGCGGTGGAGGGAGTACAGTTTCATCCCGAGTCGATTATAACCGACCACGGCATGCAGCTTTTGCGCAATTTTTTGGCCATCCGCGCCAATCAAGCCGGCGCGACATCGTGAACATTTCCGTCAACGGCGCCATTTGTCCCGCGGAGCAAGCGGTTATTTCGGCGTACGACCATGTCACAATACGGATCGAGCGGGGACGTGCACGACGATCGGCGGCGGGCATCCCGGCAAATATACGCGCGAGTTGCGGGAATTATACCGGAAGTTGACGGAAAATGAGCAGACAAGGATGTGACGTGCGATGGGGCAAATATGGCAAATAGGCGGCCACACATTTGAATGGGGCGCCCGCACTTATGTGATGGGCATCTTGAATGTGACGCCGGATTCATTTTCCGACGGGGGGAAATTCGTTACGCTTGATGCGGCGTTGCGCCATGCGGAACAACTGATCGCCGCCGGCGCGGATATGATCGATATAGGCGGCGAATCGACACGACCGGGGTTTCGGCCGGTTCCGGCGGACGAAGAGCTGCGCCGGGTCATCCCGGTTATTGAAGCGATCCGTGCCAGATTTTCCATCCCCATTTCGATCGATACTTACAAGGCGATAACCGCCAGGCAAGCGCTGGAAGCCGGCGCGCATATCATCAATGATATATGGGGCCTGAAGGCGGATCGGGAAATGGCCGCGGTTGCCGCCCAATGGGATTGTCCGGTCATTATCATGCATAACCGCAAGGATATGGACTACACTGACTTTGTGGCCGACGTGAAGCGGGATTTGCGCCAGAGCGTCGCCATCGCCGAACAGGCCGGAGTGAAAAGGGAGCGGATTATTCTGGATCCCGGAATCGGCTTTGCCAAAAACCACGAGCATAATTTGCAAATGATGAAACATTTGGCGGAACTGCGCGAACTGGGCTTTCCTTTGCTGCTCGGCACTTCCCGCAAACGGTTCATCCGCAACACGCTGGGGCTGCCTGTCGACGACGTGGTCGAAGGAACGGCGGCGACGGTTGTGCTCGGCATCGCCGCCGGCTGCGATATTGTGCGGGTTCATGATGTAAAGGAAATCAAACGTTCTGTCGCCATGGCGGATGCGATTGTGCGTTTTCGGGAGAATGCGGCGCAGCCGGTATGACCGACCGGCACAAACCGAATGCGGATGTTTGCGGAGGCGAGCGGGCGCGAATGGATAAAATCGCGAAACATATTGCGCGTTCCAACTTGGAAACATATACTAAAACTAGCGAAGCCGACACAAATCCGACAGATAGCGACATTTGCAACTATCCGCGGCGTGAACGTACGGCCTATATTTCCCTGGGATCCAATGTGGGCGACCGCGCGCAATATTTGTATGCGGCGTTGCGGGATTTAAAGGCCTCGCCGGGAATTCGCGTCGAAATTTGTTCCAGCGTCTATGAAACGGAACCGGTTGGATATACCGAACAACCCGACTTTTTAAATATGGTCGCCAAACTGGCGACGACACTCGCGCCGCTTTCGCTTTTGGATCGATTGCAGCGAATCGAATCCGCGCACGGGCGTACGCGGACGATTCGCTGGGGCCCGCGCTCGCTTGACCTCGACCTTTTGTGCTACGAAAACGAGCGCATGGACAGCCCGCGATTAACACTTCCGCATCCGCGCATGCTGGAACGAGCCTTTGTGCTCGTTCCGCTGGCGGAAATATTCAAGCGTGAGAACAGCGTACGGCTTGCATTTGTAACAGAAGCGTTGGCGAAATTGGAAGGAAAGGAAGACGTTAAACTTTGGACGAAGGCCGGTTGGCAAGGCGAATTCGGGCTTACCGAAAATTGAAAGGCTATACGCAACATGAATTGGCGGATCGGCTTGGCGTATCCATTGCCATTCTCGGTTCCATCGAACGGGGCACCCGTCGGGCCGACCCGAAAATGATCCAGAGCATCTCGGAGGCTCTGGGCATCGATAAAGACGAATTGATCTCAAGCAGCAATTGAAAGGACGTATCACTGTGCTTAAAATCGGTTCCATCGAATTGGAAAATAGCGTCGTCTTGGCGCCAATGGCCGGCGTGTGCAATCCCGCTTTTCGCTTGATCGCCAAAGAATTCGGCTGCGGGTTGGTGTGCGCGGAGATGGTCAGCGACAAGGCGATCGTGCATGGCAACGAACGCACGCTGGAGATGCTGTATGTCGATGAACGGGAGAAACCGCTCAGCTTGCAAATTTTCGGCGGGGATAAAAACACGCTTGTCGCCGCCGCCCGATTTGTCGATCGGAATACTAACGCCGATATCATCGATATCAATATGGGCTGCCCTGTGCCCAAGGTCACCAAATGCGACGCCGGAGCCAAGTGGCTGCTTCATCCGGAAAAAATCGAAGAAATGGTGGCGGCTGTTGTCGCGGCGGTTGCGAAACCCGTCACCGTCAAAATGCGCATGGGCTGGGACGCGGAGCATATTTACGCGGTGGACAACGCCAGAGCGGTGGAACGGGCGGGGGCAAAAGCGGTTAGCATCCATGGCAGAACGCGCGAGCAAATGTACACCGGCAAGGCCAACTGGGACATTATCCGGGAAGTGAAACAGGCTGTAGCGATACCGGTAATCGGAAACGGCGACGTTTTTGCACCGGAAGATGCGAAAAGGATGCTGGAGACGACCGGGTGCGACGGCGTCATGATTGGCCGCGGCGCGCTTGGCAATCCGTGGATGCTTTATCGCACCGTGGAGTTTTTGCGCACGGGCGTCATTCCGCCCGAACCGACGCCGCGGGAGAAAGCGCGGATCGCCATTTTGCACCTCGACCGGCTGATTTCGCTGAAAGGCGAGCATACCGCCGTGAAAGAGATGCGCAAGCATATGGCGTGGTATTTGCGCGGGCTTCCCGATTCCGCGCGGGTAAAGGAAGCCTTGCTGAAACAAACGACCCGTGCAGGCATGATCGGCATTTTAAACGAATATATTGAAACGATAAGCAATGGGGAGACCGTTTTGGCTTGAGACCAAATTTGGAATTCCGGCGAATGGCTTCATTGACATTTCCCAGATCATGCAATATAATCGACGCATAGTAAAGCGCGGGTAGCAATTAAAGTGATTTCACCCATATACTGGATTTATCTGGATGACGGGTGCGGTGCGCGCCCCAAGCGTTCGTTTATGAATACTATCGTGACAGGGGAATCGTTATCATGTCTGAAAAAGAAGTGATTCTGACCCAGGACGGTTTAAAGAAGCTGGAAGAAGAACTGGAAAACCTGAAATCGGTCAAACGGCGGGAAGTCGCCGAACGGATTAAAATAGCGATTGGTTATGGAGACATCAGCGAAAACTCGGAATACGAAGACGCCAAGAATGAACAGGCATTCATTGAAGGCCGCATCATCACTCTGGAAAAAATGCTGCGCAACGCGCGCATCATCAACAGCGACGAAATCGATACGGACGTGGTGAGCATCGGCTCCAAAGTAACGTTAAAAGATCTGGAATTCGGCGATGTTTTGGAATATACGATTGTCGGAACAGCCGAATCCGATCCGTCGCAAAACAAAATTTCCAATGAAAGTCCGGTTGGCAAAGCGATTCTTGGCAAGAAAAAAGGCTCCACCGTCGATGTCAACGTTCCGGCCGGCGTCATCCAATACAAAATTATCGACATTAAGAAATAACGAAAGCCGCAATACCTGAACATTTTTGTATGAAGTGTGAAAAGCTTCCTCAGGAAGCTTTTTTTCGGTATTAGCCAGCGATACGATCGCGATCAGATAATCGGGAGATGAACAAATTTGCCAGAAGAAACAGAAGTAAAACTCGCACAAAATGAATTGCTGCAAATCCGCCGCAACAAATTGGACGAGCTGCGGCGCATGGGAATCGATCCGTTCGGCCAAAAATATGACCGTACCGATTTTGCGCAAGATATTTTGCGCGCATACGGCGAAAAAGAAAAAGACGAACTGGAAGCAATGGAAGTTGAGGTTAGCATCGCCGGCAGAATCATGCAAAAAAGGAGCATGGGCAAGGCCTCCTTTGCGCATATTCAGGATCAAACCGGCAAAATTCAGATCTACGTTCGCCGCGATGCTGTCGGCGAAACGCTCTACAAAGCGTTTGATCTTTTGGATCTGGGAGATATTATCGGCGTAAAAGGCCATGTCTTTAAAACCAAGACGGGCGAAACGACCGTCAAGGCGCATGAGCTTGTCGTATTGAGCAAATCGTTGTATCCGCTGCCGGAAAAATTCCATGGCTTAAAAGATGTGGAATTGCGGTATCGCCAGCGGTATGTGGATTTGATCATGAATCCGGAAGTGAAAGAAACGTTCATTTTGCGCTCAAAAATTATTCAATCGTTGCGCAAATACTTCGATACCCGGGGTTTTCTGGAAGTGGAAACGCCGACCATGCACGCAATTGCCGGAGGCGCGGCGGCAAAGCCGTTCATTACGCATCACAATGCGCTCGACATGCAGTTGTATATGCGCATCGCGATCGAGCTGCACCTAAAGCGGCTTATTGTCGGCGGATTGGAAAAGGTGTATGAAATCGGACGCGTCTATCGCAACGAAGGCATATCCACACGCCACAATCCCGAGTTCACCATGATGGAACTGTATGAAGCGTACGCCGACTACCATGATATTATGGCTTTGACGGAAGGGGCCATTTCCCACGTTGCGCAGGAAGTTTTGGGCACGACGCGGATTCAATACCAGGGCATGGAAGTGGATCTGACCGCTCCATGGAAGCGGATTTCGATGGTTGAAGCCATCAGGGAAGTGACCGGAGTGGATTTCAGCCGTCATATGACGGACGAGGAAGCCCACCGCCTGGCGCAAGAGCATCATGTACCGGTCGAGCCTGATATGACGTTCGGCCATATCGTCAACCAGTTTTTCGAAACGTTTGTCGAGGAAACGCTGATTCAGCCTACATTTGTATATGGGCATCCTGTGGAAATTTCGCCGCTGGCGAAAAAGAACGAAGCGGATCCGCGGTTCACGGATCGTTTTGAGCTGTTTATCGTGGCGAGGGAGCATGCCAACGCGTTCAGTGAGCTGAATGACCCGATCGATCAACGGCAGCGTTTTGAGGCCCAGTTGAAGGAAAGAGAACGCGGCAACGATGAAGCGCATATGATGGATGAGGATTTCGTGCGCGCTCTGGAATACGGCATGCCTCCGACGGGCGGATTGGGCATCGGCATTGACCGCTTGGTGATGTTGCTTTCCGATTCGCCGTCCATCAGGGACGTGTTGCTGTTTCCGCTCATGCGCGACCGCGCCGGGGAATAATCAGGCAAAAATCCAAACATTGGTCTTGACTTGGGTCATGCGGCGTGGTAAATTAGTTCTCGCCGCTGCAAACAAGGCGAATAAAACAGCCTGGCGATTGCGGGAAACACCATGACCGGATGGCCGGGCGGCAAAAATTTCTCCTTGATTTTCGCAAGCGCGATGTGATATATTATAAAAGTCGCCTTCACGCAAGAGCGAAGGCGAAAAGGCAAGCAACAGGCCACTTGCTCCTTGAAAACTGAACAACGAGTGCACCAAACAAGCAAGTAAGCGCAAGCTGAATGATGAGCTATTATCAGCTCTCTTTATTGGAGAGTTTGATCCTGGCTCAGGACGAACGCTGGCG